>JBDNJO010000064.1:0-8843 GCA_041687715.1 Candidatus Nanopelagicales bacterium | reverse complement strand
TCGAACAACTATGTCCCCAGTTTCGCAATGTTTTCCAACTACTCGGGAAATTACTTCAGTATCTCCGGAAATTCGGTTAGCCACCGTAACGCAATATTGCGCGTCATATAAAGCGGTACGAATGTTATCGCTCATGCCACCATCGACAGAAATGTAGTGACGAACTATTCCACTATCAAGTTCAACTGGTTTGACGGTTCCAACTTCATAAACCGTGATTCCAGGATTGCCAATAATTGCTCGGCCTGGTTCAACGCTGATATGTGGAATTGGCAAATTAACTCGCGCACATTCAGTTCGAACTATATCCAAAATGGACTTAGCCATTGTGAATACGTCTAACGGATCATCACCATCCACATAAGCGATACCCATACCGCCACCAACGTCTATCTCACTGACTGCAATTCCGTGACGATCCCGAATCTGCGCCGCAAAATCAATAACTCTACGGGTGGCCAATTCAAAACCTGTGGCGTCAAAAATTTGTGAACCAATATGCGAGTGCAGGCCAGCAAGCGATAAGGCAGCACTGGCTAAAACATTTTCTACTGCAGCCATTGCCATACCCGAGGCAACTGACAGACCAAACTTTTGATCCTCGTGTGCAGTTGAAATTGCTTCATGAGTATGTGCTTCAACGCCCACTGTTAGCCGCAACAAAACCTGTTGGACTATGCCGGCGCGAGCTGCGATTGCATTGAGTCGTTCAATCTCAATCAAGCTGTCGATAACTACTCGCCCAACACCAACTTCAAGCGCGCGCTCAAGATCGCTGACACTTTTATTGTTACCGTGCATGATGATGTGAATTGGATCAATACCGGCGCGCAATGCAACTTCAAGTTCGCCAGCACTTGCCACATCAATTCCGAGACCTTCTTGATGAACCCATTGCGCAATTTTGGTAGTGATGAATGCTTTGGCGGCATAATGCACGCTCGTTTGTATGTCATCGACAGTGAAAGCCGCTACGTAATCTCTGGCGCGCTTTCGGACATCCGCTTCATCAAATACAAAAACTGGGGTGCCATATTCTTTGGCAATCTGTGTTACCGCTAAACCAGCAATTGTAATTTCGCCTGCTGCATTGCGCACTGCTGATGCTGGCCAGATTTCGGGATTAAGTGTGCCAGACATAATTACATTCTCTCGGGTGCGCTAACACCCAGCAATTCCAAGCCATTGAAAATAACTTGACGCGTCGCACCACATAGCCAAAGCCGTGCAATATTGCGTTGCGTTACTGGTTCATCGCCTTGGGGCAAAACCCGACAGGATGCATAAAACGAGTGGTAACTAGTGGCAACTTCTTCAATGTACCTGGCTATTCGATGCGGTTCGCGAAGTTCTGCGGCTGATGCAACTACGCGTGGATAGTCAGCTAGCAGCCCCAGTAGGGCACCTTCGCGGTCATCCGTAAGCTGCGACGGATCGAAAGTTTGTGGATCCCAATCAGAGGTGTTTGCAGGTATCAAACCAAGTTCAGCAGCATTTCGAACTACCGATGTGATGCGCGCATGCGCATACTGCACGTAATAAACCGGATTATCATTCGTGCTAGAAACCAGCAGATCCAAATCCAAAACAAGTGGTGACTCCACTGGATAACGAATCAGTGAGTACCGCGCAGCATCCACACCAACTTCATCGACTAAATCTTCAAGTGTGATGATATTTCCGGCGCGCTTGGATAACCGAACTTCTTCACCATTCTTGAGCATCTTGACCATTTGGCCAATTAAGATTTGAATATTCTCATCTGGGTTATCACCAGCACATGCCGCGACTGCGCGCAATCGATTTACATAGCCATGGTGATCGGCGCCAAGTAAATAGATGCATAAGTCAAAGCCACGACTTCGTTTGTCTACATAATAAGCAGTGTCAGATGCAAAATAAGTTAATGCGCCATCTGCCTTAATAAGCACTCGATCTTTGTCATCATCGAAGTCGCTCGTCCGAAGCCAGGTTGCGCCACCTTCAATAAACATATGGCCTTGTGCCTTCAGTTTTTCAAACCCGCGATCAACGGCGCCAGAGGTGTGTAGTGACTTTTCGGAATACCAAACATCAAAGTGGGTGTTGAAATTGTCGAGAACGCGTTTTTGATCTGCTAGTTGCAACGCATAAGCCAAATCGCGGAATGCCTCGCTTCGCGCAGGTTCTGGTAAGTCAATAATCCCTGGATTTTCTCGGACTACTTGTTCAGCTAATTTTGGAATGTAAGCACCGTGATAACCATCTTCCGGAATAGTTTCACCTAACGCTGCCGCTTTAACTGATGCACCAAACTTATCCATTTGGACACCCAAATCATTGACATAAAACTCACGTGAGGATTGCGCGCCTTCGGCTTCTAAAATGCGAGCAATCGCATCGCCAACCGCAGCCCATCTAGTGTGACCCAAGTGCAACGGTCCAGTTGGATTGGCTGAAATAAATTCCACATTAATTTTTTTACCGGCCAGTTGATTGCCGCGGCCAAAAGCATTTCCCTTGGCAATGATGTCTAACGCCAGTTCACCTTGGCTTGCAGCAGATAGCCGGATGTTGATAAACCCTGGGCCAGCAATCTCGACTTCATCGACGCCAGGCAGTTGCGCTAGAAATGGCTGTAAAATTTCGGCAGCTGCGCGCGGATTAAGGCCTGCTTTTTTGCCAATTTGCATCGCAATGTTAGTTGCCCAGTCACCGTGAGCTAAATTTTTTGGACGCTCTACCACGATCTCAGCTGGAATGTCGGACTCCGAAAGAGTCAGTTGGCCAGTAGAAATTGCAGCCTTAACTGCAAATCTGATGTGATCGGCAAGCTCCTGCGGGGTCATACCAACCAAGAATAGCGAAACCCTTGCAAAATAAGGAAATCCCCCGCCACCGCGAACTTAAGATTTAGTTATTGCTTGACTTACAACGGTCACTGAGTTTTCCCGATGGGCGGCTTGTTGCGCAATGGATTTCTCAACATCCCGAGCCGCCAGCGCCGAAATCATTGTGCGATGTTCAGTATTCATGTGCGCCAAGTTTGCAGGTGTAGCAAAATACACGCTTCGATAAGCATCGGTGGCATCCCATTGATTGCGAATCATGCGAACTAGTCGAGGCATATTGCTAGCCTCAAAAATTGCAAAGTGGAAGCGTCGGTTAGCTGCTGTCACAGCGGTGACGTTGCCCGTTTTGGCAGCCACTTCGACGTCGTTCAAGATATCTTCTAAATATTCGATGTCTTCCTCGGTAAGTAGCGGAACCCCAACTCGAAGCGCTTCGTCTTCCAGTATTGAGCGGATTCGATAAACCTCAACAAGGTCGGCCACGCTCAAATCAGCAATAAAGTATCCGCGATGCGGATGATAAGTAACTTGTCCTTCACCTTCAAGAACCTTGAGGGCCTCACGAAGTGGGACTCGGCTAACACCGAGACTGGTAGCAAGTGAATCTTGAATTACTTGCTGACCCGGACTGAGTTTGCCAGACGCAATTTGAAGGCGTAACTCCCGGAGTACACCTTCTTGCGCAGTTACTGATTCCCTCATGCTTCATCCAAATTTGGTGGCGCTACGTCATAGCGCACCGGTGTCTTGGAAAACGTAATTGGATTTGCAATTTGGCGGCGCAACTCGCCGTCTTGCTCGATCGTAATAATTGGATTTAGTTCCAGCGAGCTTGCTAATTCAAATGCCTCGTCAATACTGTTAATCGGTCCGCAAGGAACTCCGCCATCGGAAAGTACTTTCCACCAGTGGTCAGCGCCTTGTTTTGAAAATTGCGCAGTTAAAAATTCGTTCAATTCCACTCGGCGGGCCACCCGATCGGGATTTGTAATAAATCTTTCATCACTTGCTAACCCTGGGATTCCCAATTCATCACACAACTTTACAAACTGCCCATCATTTCCGACCGCAACTACTATCGGTCGATCCGAAGTTTGATAAACCTCGTAAGGACTAATGGATGGATGCGCATTACCTAGAATTCCTGGAACAACACCCCCGCTAATAAATGAGCTTGCTTGGTTGACCATCGCAGAAAGCAGTGACGAGAGCAGGTTGACTTCAATTTCCTGACCTTCGCCAGTTGAATTGCGATGATTGAGCGCGGCAAGAATTCCGATAGTTGCATGCATGCCCGTGATTACATCAACAAGTGCGACGCCAACTTTGGTTGGTTGGCCAGGCTCAGGTCCCGTGACACTCATTAATCCGCCCATGGCCTGAACCAATAAGTCATATCCAGGCATCGCCGCTCCAGCGCCCGATCCAAATCCAGTAATCGAACAGTAAATAGCGTCAGCCTTAAGTTTCTTTACCGAGGCGTAGTCAAGTCCAAACTTTTGACTATTGCTCGGCGGAAAGTTGTGAATCACAATGTCTGCTCGCTTGATCAGTTCTTGAGCTTCGGCTAAGCCTGCAGCATTTGACATATCTATTGCAACGGAAGTCTTATTTCGATTTACGGATTCAAAATATGTGGCCCGTCCCGCGTTGTCGAATGGCGGACCCCAATGGCGGGTATCGTCGCCAACTTCGGGGCGCTCGACCTTTATGACGGTTGCGCCCATATCGCCAAGCAACATAGTTGCGTAGGGCCCCGCCAAAACTCGCGTGAAATCTGCCACGACTAAACCGTCTAACGCACCCATACCTTGATTGTATCCAATCTACGGACTGGTAAAAGTGGTTGGACTAATGCGTTAAATGTTTTTTAACTCAACGATTCGCCCGCGTTGGCCAGGTTGTTCCGAAGTGGCTGGTCGGCCTTTAGTTCGAACCGTGATTCGGGTGCGATCGCCTCGGAATAAATCGTGAGAATACTCAATTTTTCTACCTTTGGTGTCCATCGTGGTTCGAGTTACTGAAAGCAATGGTGAGCCAATTGGCGCTTCAAGGATTCGCGCTTCATCAATGGTTGCATTAACCAAGTCGATGTGCTCAACCGCTTCATCTGGTGTGGTCTCGTAATGCTTACTTAACAATTCATACAAAGACTTCCCAAGCGGACGTTCTAGTAAACCTGGAAACATTTCCGCTGGAAACCTTGCGTGTTCCAGTGAAATTGGGATGCTATCGGCCAATCGGATTCGAACTATATCAAAAATGTGATCACCATCAGTCAAACCCAATGCCAGCTGAGTCTTTGCATCTGCTGGGATAACAGCTGCACTAATTAATCTTGTTCCTGCGGTGAATCCTTGACTCCGGAGCAATGACGGGACTCCCACAATTTGGGAAAGGTCGCGATCAATTTTTTCTGGAGACACAAAAGTTCCGCCACCTCGCCCAGGTAGTCTTCGAACCACTCCGGTTTCTTCGAGAACTGTCAGTGCTTGGCGCAGGGTTGATCGACTTACTTGCATCTCAATAGCCAAGTCACGTTCTGCGCCTAGTTTTTGCCCAGGACGCAACTGTCCGCTGGCGATTTGAGCCAGGATGCGCTTGCGTGCTTCCTGCGCTGCCCGACCTAAGTCGCCTTCATTTTCAGACACAAGTCAACAGTAACTGTGAACCAGCTACATCGCTTCAAGTGCGGCCAGTGACTCTGGCAAAATTTGTCCACCATCAATTACCAACGCTTGGCCCGTTATATATGCAGCTTCTTTAGTTGCAAAAAACAACGCAGCATTGCCAATGTCTTCAACTTCACCAAGGCGACCTTGCGGTACCGATGCTTCCATGGCTTTGCGGTACTCCGGCCCCATATCAGCTAAACCCTCAGTAGCGATGTTGCCGGGAAGTACCGCGTTAACCGTGATCTGTTTTGGAGCCAATTCAATTGCAGCCGTACGCATGAATCCCAATTGTGCTGCTTTACTTGCGCCATAGTGTGACCAGCCTGGAAATCCAGTGATTGGACCAGTTATTGAAGATGTCAAAACAATTCGGCCATGGCCAGATTTTTCAAGTGCTGGGAGGCAGGCCTGAACTGAAAGCATGGTTCCTTTTACATTGGTCCCGAAAACTAAGTCCATCTCAGACTCCGACATAGTTGCTAGTTTTGAATCTGGAAAAATTCCAGCGTTCGCGCAAAGCACATCTATTCCGCCATTACGTTCAATTGCAGTAGCAGCCATCCGGTCACAATCAGATTTACTGCTCACTTCGGCAATCAAATACGTCACCGTTCCGCCGCCAAGCGCGGTCAATTCTTTGCAAGCCGCTTGTGCGCTTGCTTCATCACGACCGGTGATCAAAACATTGGCACCTGCCTTGGCAAATACCCGCGCAATACCTTTACCAATTCCTTTTGTGCCACCTGTGACAACTACTGAATAACCTTTGATTGAGGTAAACATTTCTTCTCCCTTTGCTTTTTACTAAATCCCACTGAAGTTCAATTCGTGGTTACCGAAAGTATCCCCGATTAGGCGAATTCTGACAGGTAGTTTTCCGCTAATTCGCAACTAACTTTAGTGAAGTTGGCGCCCATTTCCTTGCCGGTATCAGTGTCTTGATGTGAACCAATCCATGCAACCAAAAGCAACCTGCGAAACATTATGAAAGTGCGAAGTTCTGCCTCTTCTTCTTTGGATAACGGCGCCACAGTTCGATACCCAGTTACCCAAGCAGCAGTCATGTCAGGAACAAGGGGATGATCTTCGATAAAAGAAACGGATGACCCTAGGTCATACATGTACCAACTAAACCCACAGTCATCAAAATCAATTACAGTCACATCATCACCTGCAACTAAAAGATTAGCTAAGCGCATGTCTGCATGCACCAAACCAAAACGATCTTCACTTTTTCCGAATCGATTTAAGCGCTGGCCAATAGTTTCGGAAAGTTTGCCCAATGTTTCAAGTTCAGCCTGGCCCATTGCCAGTCCATCTCGCCAGGATCCCCAATGTCCATTTGGACCTAATGCAGTTTCAAAATCCCAAGTGAAGCGAGTGAAGCCACTTGGACGCTTCCATTGCTTTGCTTGCTCATGTAATCGAGCTGTAATCGCACCTAAAGTTTCAAAGTCAGTAACCAACCGATCTTCAGTGGGCTCCACGCCTGGCATGAATTCGAACATTACTGCGTGACGCTGCTCGCCCGCGGAATCCTGCGCAAGGATTACTTGTTCGCCTGATCCGGAAGGCAATATCGCGGGAGTTCTAACAAGTTGAATTTCGCGCAACGATTGAACCCAATCGAGTTCACTCTGGATTGCCTGTTTGGTGTGATAAAACGGGCGATGGATTCGCAAAATTGTGTTGATTCCAGATTTTGGATCCGAAACTTTAAAAGTGCCATTTTCCGAAATATTTATCAGCAAAATTGTTGCATCTGAGGAATAGCCAAATTTAGCTAGAGCATCAACGGCGAACTCGTGCAACTTAGTTGGTTCATTTGAATATCCGCTCACACTTCATCCTTTCGACATTTCCATTTTGGCTCAGTTGCCAACATCATTTGTCACTTTTGGGGAAGTTTGTATCACTATTAACCTTGGTCGCGACCGACTACAGCCTCAAGTGCCTTAGTAATTGCATCGCGTGCTTTGGTTACACTCTCGGTCGTGCCACTCATGTAAACCCGACCTGCTGCGCCAATCATTTGCACGTCAACAAGAGTCACATCTGGCGCGACCTTCTCAGCTTCGTTTGCAGCTACCGTGGCGAACAATGCTGGTGTCATTTCGTAAACCAAGAGCGATTCACCTGGCATGACCATAGATGCTTGGCGGTTACGGTTCAGAATGATTGCATGTTGATCGGTGATGTTTTCAATAATGTCGCTGTAAAGTATGCGCGGACGCAATTGATCAGTCGCGCAGGCATTGATTCCATCAAGGATCGCCTGACCTGCTCGCTTAACGAGTTCAATGTCTGAAGCATGAACTTCCAAAACACCAAACTGTCGTTCTACGAACAAAATGCCAGGTTCAACTTCAGGTACCGACTTCAGTGCTAAATCAATTACTCGTTCGATCGCAAGCCCGGGTGCCACCTCAATGATCAGCGAATGCTGACCACCGTAAGGCGGATAACCCCGGGCTCGCGTCGGTGTGCTCATGTAAGCAGCAAATTGCTGCTGTAGCTCTTCAACGAGTAAATAGACACGCAATTCGGGCCCTGCTACGAGCGGGCCCGCGCTCACGCGGATTCGCCTACTTTGAAGAACTTACTTAGCTCTAAGTGTGGACGCGGAATTACATGCTGGGAAACTAGTTCGCCAACTTGGTTAACTGCTTCAGCGCCTGCGTCAGTTGCAGCTTTAACTGCGCCGACATCGCCCACGATGACTACAGTCACAAGACCGTCGCCAACTTCTTCCCGCGCAACAATAGTTACATTGGCTGCCTTAACCATGGCATCTGCTGCTGCAACTGCTGCAACGTAACCCTTAGTCTCGATCAAGCCGAGTGCATTGTTAGACATATCTTTCTCCTATTTGTGATTACGAACCGTAGTTCGCTTTCGGATATAAAAGTTATTGCGGCTTGATTTCTCAAGCGATGTTCTAAGTAGCGTGTGCTACTCAGAACTCTTTGTGTCCTCATCAATTGACCCAATGATGAGGGCGTCGATTGGCGGGGTTATGCCTGGAAACCACGAGGCTGCTACTGAGCCGGTAGAAACTAGAACACTTTCACCAATGCCGGAACCTAGGACGTCGAAGGCAACCAAATGTGCGCCACCTTCTACTTCCAATTCGAGAAAAGCTCCGTTGGGAATCTCGGTTAGACGACGGGTCGCCCATACATTTCCGATGACTCGCGCTTTTAACATCAGCGCACCACGAATCCCTTCTGATTTTCCTGTTCACTTTCTCTAATAATCGTTACTCCCAAGTCGCGTGCTTTATCGCGGGCAAGTGAAGTAACAACTACCTTCCGACCCAAGATCAAAGTTGATCCTG
>JBDNJO010000063.1:0-19182 GCA_041687715.1 Candidatus Nanopelagicales bacterium | reverse complement strand
TTATGTGAAAACGCCAGGTTAATAATTGCCAAAGTTTGCGCTGAACTTGGCGTAACTTGGAGTGAATTATCGATCATGGATGACCCCCAACTTGCGGATCAATACTTTGAGTCGATTCCAGTCGTTTTAATCGATGGCAAGGTGCACGACAAGTGGCGCGTTGACGAACAACGATTACGCACCGCATTATTAAAAAAAACCGAATGAAAAAATGCTCCTCGTCAAATCACATTAGTCACGTTTGTCATACCTAAAATCCTTAATTTTCCTAGCATGCATTGGGGTATTCGCGCCAATTTTGCACTCAGCGAAATAGCGCATAACCTAATCGCCATACGGTCACTAGAAGGGTGGTTTTCATGGCGCTGTCCCAGGCTCCTAAAACGCACTTGAGTTCGCGCGGTGCAATTCCCGACGCAACTGTTAACCGTCTTCCGATGTACCACCGCAACCTCGTATCGCTAACTGCGCGTGGCGTAATTCTGGTCTCGTCCGAAGAACTGGCCGAGGCCAGTGGTGTGTCTAGCGCAAAACTTCGTAAGGATCTTTCATTCCTTGGTTCGTATGGAACGCGCGGCGTTGGCTATGACGTTGAATTCCTGCTTTACCAAATTGCTCGCGCACTTGGTTTAACTCAAGAGTGGCCCGTAGTAATTGTTGGTATTGGAAACCTGGGACATGCTCTTGCTGGCTACCCAGGTTTTGCTTCGCGCGGATTTTCAGTTGTTGGCTTATTCGACACTGACAAAAAATTAGTTGGCGAATCAGTCACTGTTGCTGGAAAAGAAATTGTCGTACAAGATATTTCAAAATTGGCTCAAGTTGTCTTGAGCTCAAATGCATCAATTGGAGTTATTGCGACTCCAGAAGCAGCAGCCCAAGAAGTATGCGACTTGATGGTTCGCAATGGCGTAACAAGCATTCTGAATTTTGCGCCAGTACAAATCGAAGTGCCAACTGGTGTTGATGTGCGTCGCGTTGATTTAGCGACTGAACTACAAATTCTTGCATTCCATGAGCAGCGCAAATCGCAATCTGCGCTCACTCAAGCGAATGCGGGTTAATAAATGACTTCCCAAAGCTGCAAGTACACAAACAAGGTAGGTGTGTAAATGGCTAGCTCGCAGGTATCTGCTGCAGTCGGAGTGTCTTTTGTGGTGGCCGGACCTGGCGACCCAGATTTGTTAACGGTACGCGCGCATCGGCTGCTTCAAGCCGCTGACGTAGTAGTAGTTGACGAAGAGATCACCCGGTTAGCGGAGTTGGTTTCTTCAGGTCAAGTTTTGGTTGCCATCGACAACGTTGGTGCGCCACTTTCACTAGCTGCCCGAACCAAGGTTTTAATTGACGCCCGTAAAGATGGTCAGCAAGTGGTTCGACTGCTTTCTGGCGATCCAGTACTGGATGGTCGATTGGCCATGGAAACCTCAGCATTAGCCAAGGCGGGCCACACCTTTGAAGTTGCTGCAGGAGTTTCTCCGTTGACTGCAGTTGCCGCACATGTTGGCGTATCGCTAACTGGTGGTCGCACCCGCGAGGTTCGAATCATCGATGCTGATTCACCAACTGTTGATTGGGCCTCACACGTTGATCCACTTGTGACTCTTGTGGTTCATAACGCTGCAGATCGAGTAACTGAAGTTTCCAAGGCACTTATTAAAGCTGGGCGCGAAGGCACAACTCCAGTTGCTATCGTTCGTGATGGCGCAACAGTTGAACAGCGCTCCTTACATTCAACTTTAGAAGCTCTACCAAACGCCGTGAAACTTGCAAAGCAAATGGGCGCTGGAATAGTCATCATTGGCGAGGCTGTTGGCGAACGGATTTCATGGTTTGAAAATCGTCCACTTCATGGCTGGCGGGTGTTAGTGCCACGCACAAAGGACTCGACTGAAGATTTGTGTGAGCAAATAGTTTCTTTTGGCGCAGTGCCATTTGAAGTTCCAACAATGTCGGTTGAACCACCGCGCACTCCACAACAAATGGAACGCGCGATTCATGGCCTAGTGTCCGGCCGCTATGAATGGGTAGTTTTCACAAGCTTGAACGCAGTTCGCGCAATCCGCGAGCGGTTTCAAGAGTGTGGCCTAGATGCTCGCTCACTTTCGGGAATTCGTATCGCAGCGATCGGTGCGGACACTGTCGCAGCACTTGTTGCGATGGGAGTGCTCCCAGACCTTGTTCCAGAACTCGAACAGACCACTGCTGGTTTGTTAGAAGAATGGCCAGAGTTTGATTCCATCAACGATCCGATCAATCGCATATTTTTACCGCGCGCCGATATCGCAACTGACACTTTGGTTGCAGGGTTAACTGAACTTGGTTGGGAAGTAGAGGACGTTACGGCATTTCGAACCGTTCGTGCTTCGCCGCCTGCAGTTGAAACTCGCGAAGCCATTAAGGGTGGTGGCTTTGACGCAGTGGTATTCACGTCCAGCAGCACGGTGCGAAATTTAGTTGGCATTGCCGGTAAACCGCACCCATCTACGATCATTGCTTGCATTGGACCTGCGACCGCAAAAACTGCGCAAGAGCACGGTCTCCGAGTAGATGTTTTGCCAGAGGATGCCACCATTACTGCGCTTGCTAACGCATTGGCAGTTCACGGTGGAGCGCTTCGTGACGAAGCGGCAACTGGGGGATCCGTAGGCTGGCGCCCTTCGCGCAAGCGCGCTTCTGCACGCCGCCGCGCAACGTGATGTGATTAGTAGTATGCGAACAACAGTTCACTTACTGCGTCATGGTGAGGTACATAACCCAGAGAAAATTCTCTATGGTCGCCTTGCTGGTTTTAGACTTTCTGATCTTGGTCATGAAATGGCCCAGCGGGCAACAGATGCACTGGCTCATCGGGACATTACAGTAGTAACTGCATCGCCACTGGAACGCGCGCAACAAACAGCTGCTCCTATTGCCAGAGTTCACGGGTTAACTATTGGCTCGGACGATGATGTGATTGAAGCGGACAATGTTTTTGAAGGTCAACGGGTGTCAGTTGGCGATGGCGTACTTCGCCAACCAAAAGCGTGGCGCCATTTGTACAACCCAATTAAGCCATCCTGGGGTGAACCGTATGTAGTTGTCGCAAACCGCATGCGCCAAGGCGTCGTGCGAGCGCGCGAAGCAGCTCGCGGTCATGAAGCAGTAATTGTGAGCCATCAATTACCAATCTGGATAAGTCGTCTTGATTTTGAGGGCCGCCGATTCCCACACGATCCCCGCAGGCGCCAGTGCAGTTTGGCGTCGCTGACTTCACTTACTTTTGATGACGATGATTTAGTGGCTGTGCTATACACCGAGCCGAGTGCCGATTTGCTGGCGAAAGCGAGCAAAGTTTCAGGTGCGTAAATCAGGAGCTACTACCTTCGCTGCGATTTCCATTTTACTACTCAGTGGTTGTGGCACAGATTCAATTTCGAACAATTCTGATTCAGGATTTATTTCTGGTAATGGCGCTACCGTTTTAGTTTCGCCGCAGGAGCGTGGCGAAGTAATTGAACTCGCAGGTGAAACCCTAGATGGCGCTCAACTTGATATTGCTGATTGGCGTGGTGTTCCAGTAGTCATAAATCTCTGGGCATCATGGTGTGGGCCCTGCCGAGCTGAAGCAGCTGATTTGGAAAATGTTTATCTGCAATCTAAATCACGTGGTGTTGAGTTTTTGGGATTAAACACTCGTGATGGCTTAGCTGCTGCCAAGGCCTTTAACACTCGATTCAAAACTTCATATCCCTCAATCCAAGATAGAGATGGTCAACTGACTTTAGTTTTTGGAAACCTAGGTCCAGCTGCAACGCCATCAACGATGATTCTAGATTCCAAAGGACGAGTAGCAGCGAGAATTTTAGGTCCAACAACACAGGCGCAATTACGAGTTCTTCTTGACGCTGTAATAGAAAGTGATGAGTAATGCTTGTCACTGGAATCGCGGAAGTCGTAACATCAGGATCTTTGCTTCTTGCAATCCCACTCGCATTTGCAGCAGGGCTGATTTCATTTTTGTCGCCGTGCGTCCTACCTCTAGTTCCGGGCTACCTGTCTTACATGACAGGTGTTGCCGGTGCCCGCGCTACTTCGAAGCGAACTTCCGTATCCAAATCTCGCGCAGTCTGGGGCTCAATTATTTTTGTCGCTGGCTTCTCGGTTGTTTTCATTTCGTATGGCGCACTTTTTGGCGGTATCGGACAAGTCTTACTCGAATACCAAAGGCCAATTCAGATGGTTATGGGCGTTCTAGTTGTGATTTTAGGGCTTGGGTTCTTAGGCGTGATTCCCGCATTTCAACGCGACATCAGAATCCACCGAATTCCAACCGGTACTTTGGTGGGCGCTTTTCTTTTGGGCGTGATTTTCGCAATTGGCTGGACACCATGTATTGGACCGACACTTGCTGCCGTCCAAGTAATGGCGCTTACTGAGGCAAGCGCCGTTCGCGGGGCAATTTTGAGCGCTGCTTATTGTCTTGGACTTGGACTGCCATTTATTTTCATGGCGTTATTCTTTGAACGAAGTATCCGAGCTGTCTCAATTTTGCGACGACATTCTCGAGGGATTATGTATTTTGGCGGCGTCATGCTTATTGTGATTGGAATGCTGCTCGTCACAGGTTTCTGGAATGAGTTAACTATTGGGTTACGAGTGTGGGCTTCGCAATGGGTGGTGCCAATTTAAATGCAGATTCGAAAGCAAAGAAGCGGTGAGTAAGTAGTGGAGACCTTACGCTGGTTGTGGCGTCAACTCACAAGCATGCGCATTGCGTTAATCCTGTTATTTTTGCTTGCATTAGCAAGTGTGCCTGGTTCTATTTTTCCACAACGCGGCACTTCTCCTCTGCGCGTAAATGAATTCCTGAAGGACAATCCAACATCAGGTCCGATCTTGGATCGGCTATACATGTTTGACGTTTTTGCTTCACCTTGGTTTGCCTCGATTTACTTATTGCTTTTTATTTCGCTTATGGGGTGCGTCTTACCTCGAGCCGTAGAGCATTACAAGGAAATGCGAGGTCTGCCCCCTGCAGCGCCAAGAAATTTAAGTCGCTTACCGGTTCACTTGGAATGGAATTCAACCACTTCCGCGTCACAGGCCATTTTGGAAACCGAAGCAGCTTGGCGAAAACGGGGCTGGCGAGTTCGCACTGGTGATGATTGGATCTCTGCGGAAAAAGGTTATTCCCGCGAAACTGGAAACTTACTTTTTCACCTTTCACTCCTTGTACTTTTAATTGCCGTTGGTGTCGGTGGTATTGCAGGATTTCGCGGCAACGTAATCGTCCGTGAGGGTTCTGGGTTTGCAAACAATGTGACGCAGTATGACACCTTTACTTCTGGGCGAGGATATAGCGCGGATAAGTTGCCACCTGTTTCATTTCAGCTTGAGAATTTTGTTTCATCGTTTCAAAGAGGTGGTCAGCAAAATGGCGCACCGCGAGAGTTTTATGCAGATTTGCTAGTTAAAGATGATCCATCTGCAGCGCCTAGAGAATTTCGAGTTGAAGTTAATTACCCACTACGAACTGCGGGAATCACGGTCTACTTAGTTGGTCATGGCTACGCACCGGAATTCACAGTCCGAGATGCAACTGGAAATCTGCTTTGGCAAGACGCCGCAGTTTTCCTTCCGCAAGATGGTGGATTTACTTCCAGTGGCGTTGTAAAAATTCCTGACACGGTTCCACAGTTAGGTCTTCAAGGTTATTTCTTGCCAACCGTTTCAGCTGATTTCAGTAATGGGCCAATCTCAGAGTTTCCAGCAGCCGATGATCCGGGCGTTTACATCAGCGCTTGGCAGGGTGATTTAGGTCTCGATTCAGGAATGCCGCAAAGCGTGTATCGACTGGATACGAAAAACATGAAACGAATTGGAATCGAAGAGTTGGCACCGGGAGAAACTTGGACTCTGCCAAATGGTGGTGTAACTGTTGAATTTACGGGTTATCGTCAGTGGGCAACATTCGCCATTACGCGCGATCCAGCAAAAGGCTGGGCGCTTGGAGCGGCCATTGCTTCGATTGTTGGTTTGTCACTCTCCCTCTTGATTCCTCGACGTCGAGCTTGGTTGCGGGTGACGCCAGCCGCAGGTGGGGGTAATCTTTTTGAAGTAGCTGGGTTATCAAAAACTGAAGCGCCTGGTTTAGCGGATGAAATTTCCCAGCTCGCAGAATTAGTGAACACTCAAGAGGAAAAGCCATGACAGTAAATGAAACTCTCGCCCAAGCAAGTAATGCGATGGTTTACGGCGCAATTACTGCGTTCACAAGTTCCATGGTTGCTTTCAGCATCTCACTTGCCAAGGGACGCCGACTTGAAACTTTAGAAGAATCGGCGGAGCGCACAAACTCCTCCTATCAAGTCCGAAGGGGTTCAACCGAAACTTTAATTAAACCTGCTGTTTCAACTTCAGTTTCAGTGAATGGTGATCGCGGTGATGGCCGACGTGCTGGAAACATTGGCATGGCTCTTACCTGGCTGGGCACAATCATGTTGGGCATGGCCTTAGCTTTTCGGGGACTATCTGTAGGCCGCTGGCCGCTTGGAAACATGTATGAATTTTCCCTTGCAGCTGGCTTCGCAATTTCATTGACATACTGCGTTATGTCCTTGTCACGGGACTTACGTTGGCTTGGATTATTTATCACAATTCCAGTGCTCCTTGATTTAGGGTCTGCGATAACGGTGTTGTACGCAGAAAGCGCGCAACTTGTGCCGGCTCTAAATTCGTACTGGCTTTTGATTCACGTTGCTGCCGCAACATTATGTATCGGAGCCTTCACTGTTGGCGCAGCGTTATCGGGTTTATACCTTGTAGTGCAGGCAGCTGAAGATCGAATTGCCGCCGGACTTGCTCCAGGAAAAAGCGCAGCAATTGCGCAGCGAGTACCACCGGCTGATCGTATTGATTTAATGGCGTATCGAATTCACGCTTTCATGTTTCCGATTTGGACTTTCGCAGTCATAGCGGGCGCGATTTGGGCAGAAGCTGCTTGGGGTCGTTATTGGGGTTGGGATCCGAAAGAAACTTGGGCATTTATTACTTGGGTGTTTTATGCCGCCTACTTACATGCTCGCGCAACTGCTGGCTGGCGGGGACGTAAAGCTGCCTATATTGCACTTGCAGGATATAGCGCCATAATTTTTAATTACTTTATTGTGAATATTTATGTGCAGGGTTTGCACTCATATTCCGGTCTGTAAAATTTGCTTTAACGCTTAGGCGTTAGATCTCGCAAGAAACTTGGGTCATCATCTGGGGCAAAAACCTCATCATCATCACGGCGCCATCCACGCCCACCTGGACGACCAAATAGCAACCAAAGAAGTGGTCCAATAATTGGCAAGGTAGCAATTATTGCCAGCCAAACAACTTTAGGAAGCGCCTTTGGATTCGGAGTCTGCAAGCAATCAACGAATGCATAAACCGATAGTCCAATGATCAGGACATACAAAACAAATCTAGGCATGACTCCAGCGTAAGTCAGAATTCGAAAGTTTGCGCACAGGCCTAAACTAAATTCATGAATCCATTTATTTCCTATACCCTGGCTCGGATCGTGCTGCTCGCTATTTTCCTTGGACTGGGCTATTTATTTGGACTGCGCGGCCCAATGCTTCTGATTTTGGGATTTTTAGGCTCTGGACTTGCTTCCCTAATAATTCTCAACAACCAACGCGCGCAACTCGGCGGCGGCATTGCGAATTATTTTTCTCGAATCAACGCCAAGATTGATGCGAATTCTCGCAAAGAGGATTTAGAAGAGTAAGAATTAAAATCCGTTTGGTGAGAGCCAAATTGAAACTGAGATAAATCCAGCAAAAAGCAGAAGTAACCGAGCTGTATCACTCAACACTGGAATAAGTTCCATTCCAGTCGCGCCACTTCGCACGATTTGCAGTGGCCGACGAGCGCTAAGTATTGCGAAAAGTCCAATGTAAGCACTCACTGGACCGTTATCTAAGAAGTTCATAGCTAGTGGCATCGCAAATCCAATGACAATGCAAAGTCGAAAAAGTTCGCGAGTTTTCGCATCACCCAAGCGGACTGCGAGTGTAAGTTTTCCAGCCAGTTTGTCTGTTGGAATATCCCGAAGATTATTTGCCACCAAAATTGCAGTGGATAGTGCGCCGCAGGCAACGCCACCAAGTAATCCAAGTGGAGTTACTTGTCCCGTCTGACTTGCACTTGTGCCCGCGACGGCAACTAGTCCAAAGAACACAAAAACGAATAGCTCGCCATAACCGGCGTAACCATATGGCTTAGACCCACCGGTGTAAAACCAGGCGGACACGATCGAAGCAAGCCCAATTGGAATCAATATCCAAACTTGACTCAACAACACCATGGCAAGTCCAGCAAGTGCACTTACTAAAAAAGAAATTATTGCTGCGCGTTTCACTTGCACAGGAGTTGCAAGTTTCTGTCCAACTAACCTAAGTGGCCCAACGCGATCATCATCAGTTCCGCGGATGCCGTCGCTGTAATCATTTGCGTAATTCACGCCAACTTGAAGTCCAAGTGATACGACCAAAGCAAGCAGTGCGATAGCGGGCCTAAATGAACCTTCAAATTCTGCGATTGAAGTTCCAACAAGAACTGGGGCGATTGCAGCTGGTAGTGTTCTTGGCCGAGCGCCAGCTAGCCATTGTTCGCGGGTTGCCATGTCAATCCTTTAGCTGAGCTTCTCGAGTTCGGAAATTATTGAGACGAACCTGGGTGTTGGTGTCGCCCCTGCGTGATGTCGGATGCCGTTTGTAAGCGCAAACTTATCCGATCAACCTTCCCAGAGTCGAGCATGGGTAGGGATGTCGCAAAATAAATTCCGCGTGGCACGGCAGCGCGACCAATTTGATTTCGAATAGATTCTTGAATTTCAGCAATTAAGCCCGCAGTATCAATCGCATGTGAACGAGTCACCAGGTGAGCAATTGGAATTGAACCCCATAAATCATCTTGTATGTCGATGACTGCAACATCTTGGATCAGCGGGTGATGTCTGATTAACGATTCAACGGCGCTAAGCGCAACATTGACGCCACCGACAATAACAACATCATCGAGACGTCCCAGAATATGCAAGAGCCCACTCGAATCAAGTTTTCCGGCATCATGCGTTTGCACCCGACCCGAAATAAAACTAAGCGAATCTAAATCAGGTCGAAGTCGGTAACCACTTGCAACAACGCTGCCTGAAATTGTTATTCTGCCCGGTTCAATTTCATCTTGGGTTCCGAGGGAAATTTGAACTCCATCAAGTGGCATACCGTCAAAGACACAACCACCACACGTTTCCGTCATGCCATATGAAATTGAAACGTTGATACCTAATTCGCGCAGCCGTTTCAACATTGGTTGTGGGGTAGCAGCTGCGCCACTTAAAACTAAGTCATAACTTTGCAGTGCTTCGATTCCAACACTGCCAGCTTCGAGCAGTCGGGCAATTTGAGTTGGCACTAGCGAAACCATTAATGCGCGACCATCTTTATTGCTTTCTCGTCGAGCCTGCATTGTTGTTGCAGCGAATGCTGCGGCCTCAAACGAACGAGCTCCACCAACACTGGGATCAATTTCAAACGGGCTTTCATGAAACCAAGATCTAACTAAAACCATGATTCCGGCGATCCGATGCGCTGGCATTGAAATCACCCAACGATTGTGGGTTCCAAAGCGCGCACCAAATGCCGCAGCAGATGCGGCAAGTGCTTGCTGGCTAAGTAGTACTCCGCGCGGAGCACCAGTTGATCCAGAAGTTGCGCAAACAATTGAAATGTCAGATGACTCAAGTGGGAAATCAGGATTATCGGGCTTCAGGCTCTCAAGACTTTGTTGCATAAGCAGCTCAGGTTGGGTTGCAATTGGCAAAATTGCTGGCCCAGTCTCATCGAGGGCTGGACCTAAGACTGAGGCAAGTTTTCGAACTCCGCCCATGCCAGGTGGGACCGTTACCGCAGTTAGATTGCGGGTAGGCGGTATTTTGCCAAATATGTCAGATTGCGTCATCGAGACTAGCCTAGAGCGAAGAACTAGCCCACAAGATTTTCCTAAGGTTTGCTATGGATACCCGCACAAAGTACGTTCTGCCACCAGTAGTTGCTGACGGTAGCCCGGCCAAGACTGACCCAAGTCACTCCTCAATCACGCTTGCCTGTAACTGGGTTCGCTCGGGTGATTACACCGACATCATTTTGGAACGCTCAACTGGAGACGATTCTGGCATTGCAAAAATCACGATTAACCGTCCAGAAAAGCGAAATGCATTCCGGCCACAAACTGTTAAAGAACTGATTCACGCGCTTGATGTTGCGCGCGATGACCCAAGTGTTGGTGTCGTGATTTTAACTGGCAAAGGTGACTGGGCATTTTGTAGTGGCGGCGATCAAATGATTCGCGGCGACGACGGTTACATCGGTGATGATGCAGTTGCACAAGCTGGAGTTGGTCGGCTAAACGTTCTTGATCTACAAGTTGCTATCCGAAGAATTCCAAAACCTGTTGTTGCAATGGTCGCTGGATATTCAATTGGTGGTGGACATGTTTTGCATGTCGTCTGCGATTTAACAATTGCTGCTGACAATGCCCGGTTTGGTCAGACTGGACCAATCGTTGGCTCCTTTGATGGTGGATACGGTTCAGGTTTACTTGCGCGTCACATCGGACAAAAACGGGCACGCGAAATTTGGTTTCTATGTCGTCAGTATGGAGCGGAGCAAGCCTACGACTGGGGTTTAGTAAATTCTGTTGTTCCACTTCCAGACTTAGAGATTGAAACTGTGCAATGGTGTCAAGAAATGCTGCAGTTATCGCCGCTGTCACTTCGCATGTTGAAGGCAAGTCATAACGCCGCTGATGATGGCTTAGCCGGCATTCAACAACTTGCTGGTGATGCCACATTACTTTTCTATATGAGCGAAGAAGCGCAGGAAGGTCGCAACGCATACAAAGAGAAGCGTCGACCCGACTTTAAGCAGTTTCCAAAGCGACCTTAGTCAAGTAACTAATTAGTTAATTGCCTTGAACATGAATAGCTCTAGTTAATGTCGATCGAATTAGTCGCACAACAGTGCGTGCCATTTTCATTAAATCTCACTAGTGAATTTCGTGGAATTACGGTGCGAACTGGCGCATTAATAAGTGGCTCAACTGGTTGGGGTGAATTTGCGCCATTCCAAGAGTATGGCGACACAATTGCGGCCCGTTGGTTAGCGGGCGCACTAGAAGCAGCATTCGGAAAATTTCCAGAACGTGTTCGCACATCTGTTCCTGTGAATGCCATCATTCCAATCACAGGGTTAGCGCAAACTAAATCTGCAGTTGAGTCAGCCTTTACTAACTATGGAATGACTACTTTCAAAATCAAAGTTGAAAGTGGCAAAGCAGATTCATTGGTTAATGACATTGCTCGGATAAAAATGGTGCAAAGCACATTGGATAAATTAGGTGCTACTGGGAAAATTCGTATCGATGTGAATGGTAGTTGGTCTGTTTCGCAGGCCCTTGAATCTTTGACACAAATTGTTCAGGAGATTGCAGACTTGGACTACGTTGAGCAACCATGCGCAGAGATTAACGAATTAATTAGTTTGCGAAACAAAATTAGTAACTGGTCTACCCCTGTTCGAATTGCAGTTGATGAATCGATTCGGATGTCGACACAACTTGATGTTGCAACTTTGCGCGAGGTAGCTGACGTAATCGTGGTTAAGGCCATTCCATTAGGTGGAGTGCAGCGATCCCTAGATCTAATCAACGAAATTGGTCTACCAACTGTGATCAGTGGCTCACTGGATAGTTCAGTAGGACTTTCCAGTTCCATCGCGTTAGCAGCAGCGGTGCCCGAGCTCTATGGTGCATGCGGACTTGGAACTGGCACTCTTTTTGCGCAAGATTTAGTGACTCCTACAACTCTGCCAGTTAACGGCGAGTTACCAGTTCGAAGGAGCTCACCAGATGCCCAACTTTTGACTGCCGCAGCAGCGCGCGTAGCCCAAGCAGATCGCCTTTGGTGGCAAGAACGAATTGTGCGCGCATGGGATAGTGGAGCAAAAGACTTGGTGACGAACGACGTTCGAGAAGCGGTGCTGGCATGACGATCAATAAGGCAACGTACTGCGCGAGAGAAATTGTGCAAGCTTGTATTTCCCATGGCGCACAACACGTAGTAATTGCGCCAGGATCTCGTAACGCCCCACTATCTTGGGCGTTTGCGCAAGCGCAAAAAGCTGGGGCAATTAAAGTGCACATTCGAATTGATGAAAGAGATGCTGGCTTCCTAGCTCTGGGCATTGCAAAAGCCACCCAGCAAATAGTCCCTGTAGTTGTAACGTCTGGCAGCGCAGTTGCGAACTTGTTGCCTGCTGTCGTCGAAGCATTTCAAAGCGCTGTGCCGCTAGTTGTATTGAGCGCTGATCGTCCAGCGAAATTTCGTGGGTTAAGCGCCCCGCAAACGATAAAGCAATTTGAAATTTTTGGAAGTTTTGCCAAAGTAAGTATCGATGTTGAACCAGATCTTAAAGATTTTGCAAATGTCGAGCAAGTACTTAGTGCAGCCAAGGCGATGCGCCCAGGACCAATTCAAATAAACGTTCAATTCGATGTGCCGCTTATGCCAGATACCAGCGAACTCGACTGGTCACCTGAATTGCCAGCAAAAAATAAAACTGAAGTAAGTAATGAAAAAGCTAAAAATTTATCTCGCCCTGAATTGAAGGTCGGGACCAATGGCATTTTCGTTATAGGAGATAACGCAGATCCGGCCGCTGTTAAGGAAATTGCGAAACTTGCCGAGCAATTGGCTTGGCCGATAATTTGGGAACCGAGTGCAAACGCGCATTCCTTGACTAACTCAATTTCACATGGAGTACTGCTTCTACAAGCTGGACTTGCCCCACAACCTGAAGTAGTGGTCACACTTGGAACTGTTGGGTTATCGCGCGCGGTGCTGACGTTACTTAAGAATTCCCCGAGTCACTTGGCCATCCATAGTTTATTTTCTGGTCCAGATTTACCCAATCCAGTTTCGAGCGCAACTCAAATTCTTGATCAGGTACCACTGCTTGAAAATACCCCAGATAGCAATTGGTTACTTCAATGGCAAAAATTGGATTCCCAGGCAAGCGTTGTGATTAACATGGTGTTACAGCAAGACACTTTGAGCGGACCAAGTAGTGCATTAGCTCTTTGGAATAGTTCGAAAGATGAAGATCAAATTTTTGTTGCTGCTTCGTGGCCCGTTCGTCACTTGGAAGCATATGCGCCAAAACGAAATGGCTTAACGGTATTTGGTAACCGGGGAGCAAATGGCATTGACGGACTAATTTCAACTGCAGCCGGGGTAGCAGTTGGCTCTGGTAAGCGCACCTATTTACTGATGGGGGACATTGCTTTCTTGCACGACTTAGGTGGTTTGAATCTTGGCACCGATCAAGGCGAACCAGATTTAACGATCGTTGTACTCGATAACAATGGCAGTGGAATTTTTAGTCAATTGGAACAAGGTGCGAGCGAGTATCAGGAACACTATGAAAAGATTTTCGGAACTCCGCACGGAAAAGACTTGTGGGTAATCGCTGAGTCACTTGGTATTCCCGCTAAACAGGTGTCAACAGTTACTGACTTAAAGTTCGCTTTAACAAATTTCCAGAATATTTCTGGAATCAAAGTTGTAGTTTGCCTGACAGGTAACCGTGTTGATGAGAACAATTTGATAAAGCAGATAATCAAAGAAACTTCAAAGAGTTAAGGAAATCAAATGCGGGCTCGCGAATTAGGAATAGTTTGCGATGGCACCCCTGGAAAGTTAAATGCCATCACTGATGTGCCAGGTCTTGAAGTTGGCATGGTAACTTTAATTTCTGGCGAGGGTGAATTAGTTCCGGACATTGGTCCGGTGCGTACTGGGGTAACGGCAATTTTGCCTGTTGGTCGGGATCGAATGCAGCAGGCAATCCCAGCGGGCATCTATTCACTAAATGGCAATGGCGAGATGACTGGCTCACACTGGATATCTGAAACGGGTGGCTTATCTGGTCCCGTGATGCTGACTAACACTCACGCGGTTGGCACAGTTCACCGTGGTGTCATCGATTGGGTTAAGCAAAATAATCCAGAGGCTGCCATGGAATGGCTACTTCCCGTTGTTGCAGAAACTTGGGATGGCTATCTCAACGATATAAATGGACCACATGTAACAACGCAGCATGCTGCAACCGCAATTGATTCGGCAAAAAGTGGCGAAGTACTTGAAGGTTCATTCGGTGGCGGTACTGGAATGAACTGCTATTCGTTTAAGGGTGGAAATGGCACATCATCGCGAGTTGTTGATTTTGGCGGCACCCAATACGTAGTCGGAGCATTTCTTCAAGCAAATTTTGGTGACCGTAAGGAGTTGCATATATCTGGAATTGATATGTCGGATTTAGAAGTACCAAATCCGATGGCAGATTCGCCATGGATAGCAAAAGATAAAGCGCGAACAGCTCCCGGTGGAGCTGGCTCAGTGATTGCAGTAATTGCGACAAATGCCCCACTTCTTCCAGACCAATGCCGTGCGTTAGCGCGTCGCGTCCCACTTGGCTTGGCGCGTACTGGCACAGCTGGTGGACATTTCAGTGGCGATATATTTTTAGCTTTTTCAACTGCAAACCCTGGCCCACTTTCAAGTGGCTTTCCTACTGAGTCACGGCACGAAGCCAAATTAAGCACACTTGATTTCATACCTTGGAATTACTTAGACGCTTTCTATACTGCCGTGGTTCAAAGCGTTGAGGAAGCAGTGTTAAACACACTAATAAACAACGAAACCATGGTTGGGCGTGATGGAAATATTTCGCATGTAATTCCACATGATCAAATTAAATTGCGTCTTGCAGCACGCTAAAACACATTTTTGTCAGTTACGACAAGTACGGTTAAGGCAATCAGAGAGGCTTTGCTGTGGCGACTAAAGCGATGCGAATTGAAGTAGAGCAGCCTGCGAAAGCAAGCCTGCCGAAGCGAGTTTCTTATTCCCAAATGTCGCTGTATCAACAATGCCCCCTTAAGTATTTCTTTTCTTACATTGCGGGCTGGCGGGAACCGCCAACTTCAGCCCTAGCTGGTGGCTCCATAACACACGAGGTGTGTGAGTACTTGTATCGTCTTGAACCACAAGATCGAACCTTGGATGCTGCAATGGATCTGTTGCGAGAGCATGGACCACGGATGCTTCGATCAAATGAATACAAACCATTTGAAAATGACTTAAAGATGAAACATAGCGTCAAGGAAGCAATTGAAAATCTATTTAAAGTTGAAGATCCTAAACAAGTAGTAGTGCAACCTGAACACATAGAAATGGAACTTAGCGTCGATATCAATGGCGTTAACTTTTTTGGAAAAGTAGATCGATTTACAGTAGATGGCGTAAATCGAGTTACTGATTACAAAACTGGAAAAAGTCCTGGAAAGTTCATTGACGACAAGCTAGCTCAGCCCTACCTTTACGCGCTTGGATTCAAAACCCAACATGATATTGATGTGGATGAAGTTGAATTAATTTTTTTAAATGCACAGGAAGTAGTGCGTCGCCCAGCTGATTCAGGTTTAGTTTTAGCACAAGGTGAAAACTTGGCGCAGATGCGAGTGGCAAGTGAATTTGATGTGGCTAATTCTTCTTGGGAGGCCCGAGTTTCCCGCCTGTGTGATTACTGTGCATTCGAACGAGTCTGCCCAGCGAGAACACCAGATGCTCCAGCACCAGGATCTTCACAGTGCAACACGAAATTAACGGAAGCGGGCCTACTTCACAAGTAGTCCACGCGCAGACATGGGAGTTGCCTCAAGTTCTACACTTGAATCATGCGTAATTCGAGATACCGATATTCCCGCCTTGTAATGGTTATTGGAGCGATTGTTTTTGCGGGAAGCGCCGCTGTCTTGTTGGTTGATCCAAATTCTTTTTTGTTGTACATCGGATTACCTGTTAATGAATCCACGATTTGGACATTTAGATTAATTGGTTTGTTGCTCGTGGCCCTTGCCACACACATGGCAACCACATCTAGACATGCAGCTGATCCAGCATTTCGTCGGGCAGCATCAGTGATGGTCTTAGTTTCGGCAGGCTTGGGTGCACTTACTTACTTAGCGCCGGGTGCCACAACTACCGGTAGGTGGGTATTTATCGGAGTAGGTGCTGGATTCGCAGCTCTGTATCTAATCACCTTGCCAATAAAGTCAATCGGTTACAAAGAAGAGCAGCCAACCAAATCATGAGTCTTGGTGACATCCTCGACACGAGGGACCCTGCCACCGTTATCAATCCATACGAAATTTATCGAGAGCTTCGCTCCCATCGTGATTTAGTTTGGAGCGATCGACTAAATATCTGGTTGGCCCCTACGCATGAAACTGCCAACGCAACATTACGAAATAAAAACCTTGGTCGAATTTACAAACCACAAGAACCATTTGATGAGTGGGAAATTTTCAACTGGTTACACTCCGATTCCATCTTGGACAGTGAACCTCCAAAGCACACCAGACTCAGATCCCTAATTCAAAAAGCTTTTACGCCTGGCCGGATTAGCGCATTGGAACCAAACATTATTGAAATCTGTGAACAGCTACTAGCGGGAGCAGCCTCCAAAATTCGATCTGAGGGCAAATTTGATGTGCTTGCTGATTTTGCAGAACCCCTGCCAGTCCTTGTGATTGCAGATCTTCTAGGCGTGCCAAGAAATAAAGCAAACGATCTGCGTCGCTGGTCGCAAGACATAGTAAAAATGTATGAATACGGGCGAACTCGCGAGCAAGAGTTGTCAGCGCAGAAATCTGGGGCCGAGTTCAGTGCTTACATTTCACAATTAGCAGCCCAGCGCAAGATTGAACCAAAACCAGATTTAATTACGGCCTTGGTGGAAGTAGAAGAACAAGGCGAAAAACTCAATGAACATGAGTTGATAGCCATGTGCGTACTTTTGCTAAATGCAGGTCACGAAGCATCTGTAAATGGCTTTGGCAATGGCATGGTTGCCATGTTCCGACATCCCTCCCAATTAGATCTGATGAAGAAAAATCCGCGTGAACATGCAAAGACTGCGCTAGAAGAAATGATGAGATTTGATTCGCCACTTCACATGTTTGAAAGAACTGCTACATCACAAACGGTAATTGGCAACACCACGGTTGAAGTTGGGCAAAAAGTAGTTTCTATGTTGGGTAGTGCAAACCGTGATGAGGAAGTGTTCTTGGATGTCGACACTTTTGATATCACCCGCGAATCCAATCCACACATTGCTTTTGGCGCAGGAATACATTTCTGTGTTGGCGCGCCACTTGCCCGACTTGAAATGCAAAATTCATTAGCAATGCTGTTCGAAGAATTTCCAAATTTACAACTTGTCGGTGAGCCAGTTCAGCGACCAACTTTTGTGTTGCGAGGCTGGGAAAGTATTTCAGCCTCAAATTAAGAGTTAATCTAGCGCGGCTCTCATGGCGCCGAACTTTGCCTGTGATTCAGCAACTTCTGATTCACCAGTTGAGCCAGCAACAATTCCGCAACCTGCAAAGAGTCGTAATTTAGTTCGCTCATCATTTTCAATTAGGGCGCAGCGCAGAGCAATCCCAAATTCGCCGTCACCATTGGCAGCTAACCAACCAACGGGCGCAGAATAGCGACCCCGATCCATACCTTCGAGTTCGCGAATAACTTGGGTTGCCCGTTCGGTTGGGGTTCCACATACGGCTGCAGTTGGATGCAGAGATGCAGCTAATGCCAACGCTGGGGCCGCATCAACAAGATCGCCAGTTACATCCGTCGCTAAATGTTGAACGTTAGCTAACCGCAAAATAAATGGTCGTTCTGGAACTTTTAAGTCAGTGCAGTGCGTTGCTAGTGCGGCAGCGACCGATTCAACTGCGTAAACATGTTCCTCTTGATCCTTGTCAGAACCAAGAAGTTCAGCTGCAAGTTGCCCGTCTCGATCACTGTCTCGACTTCGGCGCATGGTTCCAGCGAGCACTCGGCTAGTGACTTTTTCTCCGTCACGCCTAATCAATAGTTCAGGAGTGGCGCCAACTAATCCGTCAACACAAAATGTCCAACATTCTGGAAACGCCTCATTTAATCGAAGCAAGAGCGAACCAATGTGAAGTGGTGCATCGAGCTGAGCCACAATGTCTCGCGCCAAAACAACTTTGTCTAACTCTCCTGAGTTAATTCGAGCCACTGCTACGTCAACAGCTGCCTGCCACTGGGCAACTGGACGGGAACCATCGAGCCACCTCACTTGATTCAAGCCACGTGAAAGTGCATGTGGGCGACTAACTTTTGCAATTAAATCGGATATTTCTGTATCAGTTACCGGCGCATCACTTGTGATGGTTATCGTGGTGCCAATTTCATCTCGCTTGATACAAACTTTTGGAACAACTACAACTGAAGTGCCTGGCTGTTTATCAAAAGCAAAGGAGGCAAATGCAATCGGTTGATCACCTTCGGAAATTGCGCACTGTTGGGACCACCACCGCTGGGCTCGGCTGAATCGCTCCGGACCAGAAATTGTGATGCGTGTAATTTCATCCCAGCCAACAATTCCATGCTGATTCGTTGCTGGACCATGCACCCAAGCCAGGCCACCCTCAGCAGGCAGCAAAGACAAAATATTGGTGATGTCAGGAAGCTGAGCACTCCGAACAAAAAGTTTTGTGGCAGTGTCCACGGCTAAGGTCGTCATAACTAGATAAGCCTACGAGAACATGAACCTCAGAGCACTTTCTCTCGAATAACTGGCAGAATGTAGATATGTCCCGTGCCTATTTAAACAAAGAACCACATGAAGTGGCGGCGATGTTTGATGCTGTGGCAAAAAAGTATGATTTCACAAATGACGTACTTTCACTTGGTCAAACACGCGCCTGGCGCAAGGCAGTTGTCGCAGCGGTAGCACCACTAACAGGTGAAGATATTTTGGATTTAGCTGCTGGAACTGGCACAAGCACCCAACCTTTTTATTTGGCAGGCGCTAATCCAACAGCGTGCGATTTTAGTAAGGGCATGCTTGAAGTTGGGCGCAAACAATACCCGCACTTAAATTTCGTGCAGGGCGATGCGATGAAGTTGCCATTTGCTGATAATTCTTTTGATGCGGCAACGATCTCATTTGGGCTTCGAAATGTGCAGGATCCGGCTAAGGCACTCTCGGAAATGGC
>JBDNJO010000062.1:0-36792 GCA_041687715.1 Candidatus Nanopelagicales bacterium | reverse complement strand
GTTACAGAGCTAACTGGCAGAGCGCGAAGATCGTCTAGATCCACTTCTGGACCAGCCCAAACGTGCATGGTCTTTCGCGGGAATAATCGAAGGCGCTTGCTGTAAGGAGCAAGCACTTCTTGTGGACCCCATTGCGCTGCTGGGATAACAGGTGCTCCAGTCATAAGCGCAATTCGCGCAGCCCCCGTCTTTGCGGTCATAGGCCATAACTGTGGATCGCAAGTTAAAGTTCCCTCTGGATAGATGACAACACATTGATTATCTTCAACTGCCGTGAAGGCGGCGCGAAGTGATCCAGCTGCCGCATCCGAGTTGCCGCGTTGAACTGGAATTTGTCCAGCACTTTTTAAAATTGAACCAAGTAATGGAATTTTAAATATTTCCGCTTTAGCCAAAAACCGAACTGGCCGACCATTGTCATTAACAAAATGTGCAGCAACTAGTGGGTCATACCAAGACAGATGATTCATGGCCACAACAATCCCGCGATCTACTCGCAAGTATTGTCCACCGCGCCAATCTCGCGCAGTGGCAGCTAACAAAATAGGGCGCAAAATTCCAGAGATAAATCGGTACCAAAAGCCGCGAGGTGACTGTGCGGGGAATTTTCTCATAACTTCATTATCCTGACACAAAAATGAATCGGACTCGTTGGTTTCCCAACGAGTCCGATTCGCTAAATGTTTGAAGGCTTACTTGCCTGAAACTTTTTTCTTGAACTCAGCACCTGCGCGGAACTTAGGTACAGATGTTGCTGCAATCTGAACTGGCGCGCCAGTCTGTGGATTGCGACCAACACGTGCTGCGCGGTCTGACTTCTCGAAGATGCCAAAGCCAGTTAGGGAAACTTTGTCACCCTTGGCTACAGCGCGGGAAATGCTATCAAATACTGCATCTACAGCTACTGTTGCATCTTTTTTGCTCAAGCCTGCTGCTTCAGCTACACCATCAATTAGTTCTGCCTTGTTCACTTTGGATCCTCCATAGTTTTCCGACTTCCAATGACGAATGCCGGCGATCTTTTGTTTCTCATTAACTCTTGCGAATTAACGAACCTTTGAGTTGTTCCAGGCTTCCCCGCCTGGCTCACTTGTGACTTTACGGCTCAAAATCAAGGGTTTTTAGCCTGACACGCCCAAAAACCGCAAAAAATCCCAATTTCTTGGGATTTTTTGCGGTTTTCCTTGAGATTAGACCGTAGTTGGCTTAAAACTTGGGCGTTTTGCTTCGAAGGCAGTGATCTCGTCCACGTGCTTAAGTGTTAAGCCAATGTCGTCTAGCCCCTCTATTAGGCGCCATTTCATGTAGCTATCAACTTCAAACTTCGCAGTAAACCCAGCTGCGGTAACTACTTGGGCTGCTAAGTCAACTGTTACGGGAGTTGCGGGGTCTTCTTCAATAATTTTCCACAATTGCTCAACGCAACTCTGTTCAACAACCGCAGTGAGTAAGCCGCCTTTGCCAGAGTTTCCACGAAAGATATCTGCAAATCGCGAGGAAATTACAACCTTGAATCCATAATCCATAAGCGCCCATACGGCATGCTCGCGACTTGAGCCAGTTCCAAAATCTGGTCCAGCAACTAAAACACTGACACCCTGGTATTCCGGACGGTTCAGGACAAAGTTGGCATCTTTGCGCCAAGAGTTAAATAACCCATCTTCGAACCCATGACGAGTGATTCGCTTTAAATACTCGGCTGGAACAATTTGATCGGTATCTACATTGCTTGCCCGAAGTGGCGCTGCAGTGCCGGTGTGAACTGTGAACTTATCCATTAGTTTGAGCTCCCTACTAGGTCTGCTGGCGAGGACAATGTGCCGCGAATTGCAGTTGCTGCTGCAACCTGCGGAGAAACTAAATGCGTTCGGCCACCTGGGCCTTGGCGTCCTTCAAAGTTTCGATTAGATGTTGACGCGCTTCGCTCACCAGGTGCCAACTTGTCTGGATTCATACCAAGACACATTGAGCAGCCTGCCTCGCGCCACTCAGCGCCAGCCTCTACAAAGACTTTGTCGAGACCTTCGGCCATTGCTTCAAGGCGAACTCGAACTGAACCTGGGACAACCATCATGCGTAATCCACTTGCAATTTTTTTACCCTTTAAGATTTCCGCAACTGCGCGCAGATCTTCAATTCGACCGTTAGTGCAAGAACCAACGAAAACCGTATCGATCTTGATGTCTCGGATCGGCATGCCCGCAGTTAGATCCATATAGGCAAGCGCTTTTTCGGTTGCTGTCTTATCAACTGGATCGGTGTAGTCATCTGGACTTGGCACGTTTGCCGAAAGCGGCGCACCCTGGCCTGGATTAGTACCCCAAGTGACAAATGGGCTGAGCTTAGTTGCATCGATAATTACTTCTCGATCAAAAACTGCGTCCGCATCAGTTGGCAGAGTTTTCCAATACGCGACCGCGTCGTCCCAGTCCGAGCCCTTTGGTGCGTGTTCGCGGCCTTGCACATACGCAAATGTAGTTTCATCTGGCGCAATCATGCCCGCGCGAGCGCCAGCTTCAATGCTCATGTTGCACATTGTCATGCGACCTTCCATGGAAAGTTCGCGAATTGCTTCGCCGCGGTATTCCAAAATGTAACCCTGGCCACCACCTGTTCCAATTTCAGCAATGATTGCCAAAATTAAATCTTTTGCAGTTACTCCAACTGGAAGTTTTCCAGTCACTGTTATCGCCATCGTCTTAAATGGCTTAAGTGGAAGAGTTTGAGTAGCAAGTACATGCTCAACTTCACTGGTTCCAATACCCATGCCAATGGAACCAAAAGCGCCATGCGTTGAAGTATGCGAGTCGCCACAAACAATCGTCATACCAGGCTGAGTTAAGCCAGACTGTGGCGCGATGATGTGGACGATTCCTTGTTCTTTATTTCCTAATTCGTAATTCTCAATTCCAAACTCTTTAGTGTTAATGCGCAACGCCTCAATCTGAGCGCGACTAATTGGATCCGCAATTGGTTTGTCAATGTCCGTTGTTGGCACGTTGTGATCTTCGGTCGCAATAGTTAAGTCTTTGCGTCGAACTGTGCGTCCAGCAGCGCGCAATCCATCAAAAGCCTGTGGGCTGGTGACTTCATGAGTTAAGTGCAAATCAATGTATAGCAAGTCTGGTTCGCCATCAGCGCGACGAACAACATGGTCATCCCACACTTTTTGTGCCAATGTCCGGCCCATAACTTCCTCCTATGACTCTGGATTTTGACATCTCATCATGCGAGATAGCAATATCACTATATGAAAGATAGTAGTAGCGGTGTTGGGGTTCTGGATAAAGCTGCCCACATTCTGGACGCTTTGGAATCCGGACCTTTGACTTTGGCTGGTTTAGTGGCTGCCACTGGTTTCGCGCGACCGACTACACATAGGTTGGCCACTGCCCTTGAACACCACCGCTTAGTTGCTCGGGATTTAAATGGTCGCTTCATACTTGGACCTCGCGTCAGCGAATTAGCTGACGCAGCGGGCGAAGATAAATTGCTTTCCATAGCAAATCCAATCTTGATTGCATTGCGGGATGCCACAAAGGAAAGTGCGCAACTTTATCGCCGACAGGGTGACCAAAGAATTTGTGTAGGGGCAGCGGAGCGCATGACTGGATTGCGCGATACCGTCCCAGTTGGAGTGGGCCTAACTATGGGCGCAGGATCTGCTGCCCAAATTTTACTGGCCTGGGAAGAGCCAGATCGACTACACCGCGGGCTACAAGATGCAAAATTCACTGCAACAGATTTATCTGGTGTGCGCAGACGCGGTTGGGCGCAATCACTTGGCGAACGTGAGCCCGGAGTTGCGTCTGTTAGCGCTCCCATTCGGGGAACAAATGGAAAAATTATTGCTGCGGTTTCAATTTCTGGTCCGATTGAACGGCTAACTCGTGCGCCAGGTCGGTTACATAGTTTGGCTGTTGTGACGGCAGCTAATCGCATCAGTGAATTACTAAAAGCACGTGGCTAGGCGATACTTGCGCATTTAGAACTTAGGCGCATTTACGTTATTGTGATCAAGTGCGGCCCCGTTGTGTAGCGGCCTAGCACGCCGCCCTCTCAAGGCGGTAGCGCGGGTTCGAATCCCGTCGGGGCTACAAATGAATCAGACCCTAAGGGGTCTTTTTTATTTTGTAATCATTTTTTAGTTAGTTGCTTGCTTGCGAAATCTCACCATGTCAGGTGTGAGTTCTGTCATCGAGGTAATGCCCATTAAGCGCATAGTTTGCTCCACCTCTGCCTGCAGAATTTGCGCAACCCTTCGAACACCGGCTTCGCCACCAGCCATAATTCCATACAGGTAAGCCCGGCCTACCAACACAGCGTCAGCGCCAAGTCCGATACCGCCAACAATGTCAGATCCAGAAAGTGCGCCGCCATCTATAAACAGCTGTGTGCTTGTTCCGGAAATAGCCGACTTAACAGTAGGCAGTAACTCCAGTGGCACTACTGATCGATCGAGTTGTCGCCCACCATGGTTAGAAAGCACGACTGCGTCCACACCCGCATCAGCAAGCATTTTCGCGTCCGCAACATTTTGCACGCCCTTTACGATTAATTTCCCTGGCCAGTTTTGCTTTAGCCAATCAACATCCTTCATGGTGATTGAGGGATCAAAAACACTATTCATAAGTTCTGCTACCGTGCCACCTGTTGATTTCAAGGATGCGAACTCAAGTGGGGCACTCGTTAGCAAATTTCCCCACCATTTTGGGTAGCGGGCCATGTCAGCCATAGTTTTAATTGTCAATTGTGGCGGAATCGTTAGGCCATTATTAACATCACGTACTCGCATACCGCCAACGACTGTGTCAACAGTTAACATGATCGCTTCATAATCGGCTGCTGCTGCTCGTTCCACTAATTCATAACGAGTTGTCTTGTCGCGCCACAAGTAAAGCTGAAACCACTTACGAGTATTCGGCGCAGCTGCCGCCAAATCTTCAATGGATGTTGTTCCCAAGGTTGAGAGAGTGTATGGAATTCCAAATTCTGCTGCAACTTTAGCAACGGATACCTCGCCGTGATAGTGCATCATTCGAGTAAAACCGGTTGGACTAAAAATGAAAGGTAGCGCAGAACTGGTCCCAAAAATATTTATCGAAGTGTCAACAGTTGAAACGTCTCTTAAGACTCTCGGGTGAAATTCCAATTGCCGATATGCCTCGTAAGCTCGGGCATAACTTAATTCTTCACCGGCAGCGCCATCGGTGTAATCAAATACTGCGCGCGGCGTTTTCGCTTTTCCAATGCTGCGCAATTGGGAAATTGTGACGGCTCTGGCTACTTCATCAGTGCGAGAAAATGGTGATTTAAATCCAATAATTGGTTTGAGATCTGACCATCGCGGAAACTGACGCTTACCCATGCGATAACTATTGCAGATTTGGCTGGGATACCTGGACTCGAACCAAGACTAACTGAACCAGAATCAGTTGGGCTGCCAATTACCCCATATCCCAAACGGCATTACGCTTGGAAATTCTATCTCAGGGCGCGCTTTAGAGCGAAATGCTTAGTTGATAGCCGAAGTGATGCGAGCTAACGAACGTTCCCGTCCAAGAATTTGTAAGGATTCAAAAAGTGGCGGCGAAACTCGGCGACCAGTTACTGCGACCCGAACTGGACCAAATGCAACCTTGGGTTTTAGTTCCATTCCCTCAATCAAAGCAACTCGTAGTGTCTCTTCAATATTTTCTGTTGTCCAGTCGTTGATTGCCGTGAGTGCATCTCTAGCAGCCACAAGGACGGGTTGCGCATCTAGCGTCAAAACTTTCTGCGCTTCTGTTGGATCAACTTCAAAGCTTGGGCTTCCTGGTTGGTCAGCGAACAAGAAGCCGAGCATGCCAACACCTTGGTGAAGTGTTTCCATGCGTTCTCGGATTAAGGGAATCGCCTGGAGTAGAACCTCTAACTGATCGCTTGCTGGTTCTGCTGAAAGGACGCCTTCCTTAATTAAGTAAGGCGTGAGTCGAGTTACTAAATCCTGGGGCGCCAAAGTTCTAATCCAGTCGCCATTAATTGAAGTGCACTTCTTTAAATCAAAGCGAGCTGGATTTGCATTCACCCGAGCTACGTCAAAAACTGTTGCCATCTCTTCTTTGGAAAAGAACTCAATATCATTTCCAAAAGCCCAACCTAAAAGGGCCAAGTAGTTGAGAAGTCCTTCCGGTAAGTAACCTTCTTCGCGGTACATCAGCAAACTAGATTCTGGATCTCGTTTGGAAAGTTTTTTATTTCCCTCACCCATGACATATGGCAAGTGACCATAGAGTGGGCGTTCACCTTTGGCAACACCAATTTCATTGAGTGCGTCGTAAAGCGCAAGTTGTCTTGGAGTACTGCTTAATAAATCTTCGCCGCGAAGTACGTGCGTGATTTCCATAAGGACGTCATCTACTGGATTTACTAATGTGTAAAGAGGTTCACCCGTTGCTCTGACGATTACATAGTCAGGGACATGCTCAGCAGCAAAAGTTACGTCACCTCGAACTAAGTCGGTCCAAGTGAAGTCAGTGTCTGGCATCCGGAACCTGACCACTGGTGCGCGATCTTGCGCTTTAAACGCAGCTACCTGTTCCTTGGAAAGTGCGCGACAAGCGCCGTCATAACCAGGTGTTTGGCTAGCCGCGCGCGCAGCTTCGCGACGTTCTTCAAGTTCCTCTTGCGAGCAGTAGCAATGGTAAGCATGACCAGAAGCTAATAACTTGTCAGCAATTTCTCGATAGATATCCATGCGTTCAGATTGGCGATATGGGCCATGCGGTCCGCCAATTTCTGGGCCTTCATCCCAATCAAGGCCTAACCAGCGAAGTGCATCGAGTAAATCCGTGTAGGACTGTTCAGAGTCTCGAGCAATATCTGTATCTTCAATTCGAAATACAAAGGTTCCGCCAGTGTGACGAGCGTAGGCCCAATTAAATAATGCAGTTCGAATCATTCCAACATGCGGGTTGCCTGTCGGGGATGGACAGAACCTAACTCGAACGCTTGACACAGCTTCTCCTGGCGTTTGCAATTTGGGTAATTAACGAACTACGACTGGATTAATAAGAGTACCAATGTCTTGAATTGTTACTGCTACCGAATCACCGTTCACAATTTGGCTCACGCCTGCAGGCGTTCCCGTCAAAATTACATCTCCTGGCAAAAGTGTCATCATATGCGAAATCCACGAAACCATTTCGCGAGCACTGCGCACTAAGTCACTGGTGTTTCCATTTTGTCGCGTCTCATCATTTACCACACATGAGATTGCTAGATCTTCGGGATCAAGATCAGTTTCAATCCAGGGACCTAGTGGGCAGAACGTGTCGAAACTCTTTGCCCGCGTCCACTGCACATCGCTATTTTGTAAATCACGAGCTGTTACGTCATTGGCACAGGTGTATCCAAAAATTACTTCATCGGCGCGATCTACTGCTACGTTCTTGGCCAATGCGCCAATCACAATTGCCAGCTCAGCTTCATGATGCACATTCTTTGACTGTGACGGCAAGACTATGAAGTCGCCTTCGCCAATAACTGTGGTGTTTGGCTTAATAAAAATCACGGGCTCAACTGGAATATCGCCGCCCATTTCCTTAGCATGATCGGCATAGTTCTTTCCGACACAAACAACTTTGCTCGGGATAACCGGAGCCAAAATTTTCACATCCGCCAGATTTAAGGCAGCCACGGGATCACTAATTTCAGGCCAAGGCAATCCGGTGATTAATTCAATTTTGTCGCCGGTAATTACTCCGTAAACCGGAAACTCCACACCAGGGACGGACACTCGAGCAATTCGCATTACCTAAGACTATCGGCTTTGAGTTAGTTGCCTTTTCCTAACAGCCCGTATGAAATCGCATCTTCCAGCGCTAACCACGAAGCCGCTATGACGTTCGCACTGACACCAACTGTGGTCCAGCGGCGACCTTTTTGCGCAGTTTCGATAAGTACGCGCGTCACTGCGCCAGTTCCCATACCACCATCGAGAATTCGAACTTTGTAGTCAACTAACTCCAGCTCGCCAATTTGTGGGAAGTGCTGAATCAATGCGGAGCGCAATGCGTTATCTAAAGCGTTAACTGGACCATTACCTTCACCAGTTGCAACAATACGATTTCCATCAGCGTGAACCTTGACGGTTGCTTCGCTAACTATCTGGCCATCTTCGCGCTGCTCGACAATTGTGCGCCAAGACTCAACTGTGAACTTTTTAGTTGACTTACCTGCCAAGGCATCTTGCAGCAACAACTCAAAGGAAGCATCTGCTGCTTCAAAGGACCAGCCATGTGCTTCTAGGTCTTTTACTTGCGCTACAACTTTTGTTACTGCATCTGGTTCTTTTGAAAGGTCATAGCCAAGCTCTTGACCCTTCATCTCGATAGAAGCGCGACCTGCCATCTCTGTAACAAGTATTCGCATATCGTTGCCGACAACAGAAGCATCAATATGGTTATACAGTTCATGATTGATTTTTAAAGCACTGGCATGTAAGCCAGCTTTATGTGCAAAAGATGAAACGCCAACATAGGGTTGATGGGTATTCGGCGGTAAATTTGCAATTTCGGCAAGTGCATGTGAAACCCGCATCATGTCTTTGAGTGCGCCATCAGGTAGGCACTTAAGACCAAGTTTTAATTCTAAATTTGCCGCAACACTAAACAAGTCAGCATTTCCAGTTCTTTCGCCGTAACCATTCGCAGTGCATTGCACATGCGTTGCGCCTGCTTCTACTGCGGCAATGCTGTTAGCAATTGCGCACCCAGTGTCATCCTGGCAATGAATGCCAATGCGGGCATTAGTTTTTGCTAAAACATCAGAAACGATTTTGCTGATTCCACTTGGCAACATGCCGCCATTGGTGTCACACAAAACTGCAACGTCAGCTCCAGCTTTCATTGCGACGTTAACTGCTTGAATGCCATATTCAGAATCATGCTTGTAGCCATCAAAGAAGTGTTCGAAATCGACAAACACTCGACGGCCATTTGCAACTAAATACTCAACTGTGTCGCTGATCATGGCTAAGTTTTCTTCTTTAGTTGTCTTTAGCGCTTGCTCTACGTGCCAAACGTCACTCTTCGCCACCAAGGTAATGACAGGCGCCTGCGAATCCAACAATGCTTTTACTTGCGCGTCCTCTTCAGCTTTCACGCCCGCCTTGCGAGTTGCGCCGAATGCTACAAGCTTGGCATTTTTCAAAACTAATTCGCCAGCAGCGATCCGAGCAAAAAATTCCGTATCTTTTGGCAAAGCGCCTGGCCAGCCACCTTCAATGAAACCAACGCCAAAATTATCAAGAATTTTTGCAACGGTTAACTTGTCTTCTACTGAATATGTAATACCTTCGCGCTGGGCACCATCGCGCAGAGTTGTGTCGTATAAATGGAATTCGTCAGCAACTGGGGAAGTTTTTGTCATTAGACCAACCGATGTAACCAGTTATGAGTATCCGGTGCACGACCAGTTTGGATGTCAACTAAGGCAGTGCGCAGCTCCATCGTTACATCCCCCGAACCATCATCAGCAATTGTCCAAGCTCCACTGTTCTTACTGTCAACGCGACCAACTGGAGTTATGACCGCTGCAGTTCCGCAAGCAAATGTTTCTGTTATCTCACCTGAAGCGCAACCTTCGCGCCATTGTTCAACTGAGATGGTGCCTTCTTCAACTTCGTAACCTAGATCGCGAGCCAAAGTTAAAACCGAGTCGCGAGTGACGCCAGGTAGTAAAGTTCCAGTTAGTTTTGGCGTTACTAGACGAGCCGAGTCGCCTGAGCCATAAACAAAGAACATGTTCATGCCACCCATTTCTTCAATGTATTTGCGCTCAGTTGCATCAATCCAAACCACTTGATCGCAACCATTTTCAGTTGCTTCGGCTTGGGCCACCAGACTTGCCGCATAGTTACCAGCGCACTTAGCCTCACCAGTTCCACCCGGCGCGGCGCGAACATAGTCATCACTTAACCAAACTGAAACTGGCTTCACGCCCTGTGGGAAGTAGGCACCCACTGGGCACGCCATCAATACATATGTAACTTCAAGTGCTGGCCTAACACCAAGAGCATTCTCAGAGCCAAATTCCAATGGGCGCAAGTAAAGCGACTTATCTGGATCGTTTGGCACCCATGCTTGATCTTGGCGAACTAACGCTTCGATTGCTCCAATAAATAAATCTGTTGGAACTGGCGGCAAGGCAAGGCGCGTTGCGGATCGTTGGAATCTCAGTGCATTAGCTTCTGGGCGGAAGCTATAAATACTGCCATCTTCGTGGCGGTAAGCCTTTAAGCCTTCGAATATGGATTGCCCATAATGTAACGCGTTCATCCCGAAACCACCAGCACTTGTTGCCGAAGAAATTAATTCCCCAGACGTCCAGCCTTGCGCCTTATTCCAAGTTGCGCGCACTACGTTGTCGGAAAAAAACTGACCAAAACCTGGGTTGTCTAAAATCTTTGTGCGATCAGCTTCAGACATGGGTGAAGTGTTTGGGTGTAACGCAATCGCTGCTGCTGCGCTCGATCGGGCTTCAGCTGGATAAAGCGCCTGGCCAGAAGCCACAACTTTGGCAGCAGATACGTCAAGGTCAGAGTGAACAAATGTTGTCATGGCTATACCTTCTACTAAATCGAGTTATCCCGCGACTGCTGCCGCTAGTGCATCGCCAACTTGAGTGGTTGAGCGTGTTCCACTTCTAGTTGCCAAATCTGCAGCCACTGCGTCATCCACCTTTTTGGCGGCATCTGAGTAACCTAAGTGATCGAGCAACATGGCAATACTTAAAACGGTCGCTGTTGGATCAGCTTTCCCTTGGCCCGCAATATCTGGGGCGCTGCCATGCACTGGCTCGAACATACTTGGATTAGTTCTACTTGGATCAATGTTTCCACTTGCGGCAAGTCCGATGCCACCTGCAATCGCGGCTCCGATGTCCGTCAAAATATCGCCAAATAAGTTGTCAGTAACAATTACGTCAAAGCGCTCTGGCGAAGTTAAGAAATACATACTTGCAGCATCTACGTGACAGTAATCAGTTTCTATATTTGGGTACTCCGCTGCTACATCATTAAAAGCTCGCTGCCAGAGGTCACCGGCATAAACCACAACGTTGGTTTTGTGAACTAACGTTACTTTTTCGCGACGTCGGCCAGCGCGCTCAAAAGCATCACGAATAATTCGTTCCGCGCCAAAGCGAGTATTGATACTCACTTCAGTTGCAACTTCGTGCTTGGTGCCTTGTCGTAAAAATCCACCTGCACCTACATACGGACCTTCCGTGCCTTCGCGGCAAACTACAAAATCAATATCCTTTGGGCCTTTGCCATCAAGCGGTGAAGTAACACCTGGGTACAGTTTTACTGGACGCAAATTTAAATGATGATCTAACTGAAAGCGCAGTGGTAACAAAACTCCGCGCTCTAAAATGCCTGGCTTAACCGAAGGATCACCAATGGCTCCTAGCAATATCGCGTCGTGTTCTTTTAACTCAGCAACAACGCTCTCCGGCAGAGTTTCGCCCGTTGCGTTGTATCGGCGCGCGCCTAAGTCATAGTCAGTGGTTGCGATGTTCAAGCCCGCACTTGGAGCAATAGCAGCTAGGACTTTTAGCCCTTCAGCTACTACCTCCACACCAATGCCATCACCGGGTATTACTGCCAATTTAATGTTGCTAGCCATGGGGTCAAGGGTAGTGGGATAGGGCAGGAATCGAAAAAACGAGATGTTGCACCTTTGGTGCCAGGTTGCGCCAAGTTGCTGGCTTTTTCCTTAAGCATTCCCAGTGCTAAACTTGAGTCAATGTTGGTGAACCTGCTCCTTTCGCGCCGCAACGAGGCCTAGCCCGGCCTACTCGTTGCGGAGACTTCGCACGCGCCGGACGCCCTTTTCCCAAACATTCCCAAACATTCCCAGACTTTCGGAGACACTAAATGACTGCTTCAAATTACGATCAGCGCAATTCCCAAAAACCATCAGGTATGCCGTTTGAGCGCTACACGCCTTACGCCCCGATTGACCTAAAAGATCGAACTTGGCCAAACAATGAAATTAAAGTGGCACCTCGTTGGTGCGCTGTGGATTTACGAGATGGCAATCAAGCGCTGATTGACCCAATGACTCCCGAACGCAAAAAACGTATGTTCGAACTTTTAGTAAAAATGGGTTACAAAGAAATCGAAGTTGGATTTCCTTCTGCTAGTCAAACAGATTTTGATTTTGTGCGAATGCTAATTGATGAGAACTTAATTCCAGATGATGTGGTAATCCAAGTATTAACTCAAGCACGTGAGCATTTAATTGAACGTACTTTTGAAGCTATTGAAGGTGCGCCGCAGGCAATCGTTCACCTTTACAACTCAACATCAACACTTCAGCGTCGTGTGGTTTTTGATTTAGATAAAGATGGCATCAAAGAAATCGCAGTTCGTGGCGCCGAACTTTGCTTAAAGTACGCCGAACAAATTCAAGGTACTGAAATTTACTTTGAGTACTCCCCTGAATCATTTACTGGAACCGAACTTGATTACGCAATTGAAGTTGTCAATGCTGTGAACGATGTTTGGCAGCCAACTCCAGAACGTAAAGTAATTGTTAATTTGCCGGCAACCGTTGAAATGGCCACGCCAAATGTTTATGCCGACAGCATTGAATACATGGGGCGCAAATTAAATTACCGCGATTCAATTGTTATTTCGCTTCATCCACATAATGATCGTGGCACCGGAGTAGCTGCCGCGGAACTTGGTTACATGGCAGGCGCTGATCGAATTGAAGGTTGCCTATTTGGTAATGGTGAGCGAACTGGAAATGTTTGCCTCGTTACTTTAGGTATGAATTTGTTTAGCCAGGGTATCGACCCGCAAATTGATTTCAGCAACATTGATGAGATTCGTCGCACTGTCGAACACTGCAATCAACTTCAGGTTCCTGAACGTCATCCATATGGTGGAGATTTAGTATTCACTGCTTTTTCAGGTTCACATCAAGATGCGATCAATAAGGGCTTGAACGTCATGAAGCAAGATGCTAAGGCCGCCGGCGTAGAAGTTGATGCCTTTACTTGGAACGTTCCGTACCTACCAATTGATCCCAAGGATGTTGGCCGTAGTTATGAAGCAGTAATTCGTGTTAACTCGCAGTCTGGCAAGGGTGGCGTGGCATACATAATGCGCACGGAAAACAAACTTGAGCTGCCGCGAAGACTGCAAATCGAATTCAGCCAAGTCATCCAACAGCACACTGAAGAGGATGGCGGCGAAGTAACAGCTGCCCAAATGTGGGAATTCTTTCAAGATGAATATTTGCCAAATGCCACCAGTCCTTGGGGTCGCTTCAAACTCAAGACGGTAGCAGTTGATAGCGACGTCGACGGTGACACCAGAGTGAAAGTTTCCATGACTGATCGCACAACCGGCGATGTCGATGTCGAAGGACTTGGAAATGGTCCAATCGCGGCATTTTGCAACGCCATGGTTCAAGTTGGTGTTGATGTGAGAGTTTTGGATTACCACGAGCATGCAATGAGTAGCGGAGGCGATGCCCAGGCTGCTTCATATGTTGAATGCGCAGTAGCGGGGCAAATACTTTGGGGTGTCGGCATTGACTCCTCGATAGTTACTTCTTCACTGAAGGCGGTAGTCTCAGCAGTAAACCGAGCACAACGTGAGCAGGAGAAGAGCAATGACTAGTCGCCACCTTCGATTAACTTTTCCAGAGGCCCAAGTTGCGCAGCCGGTTATCTATCACGTTGTAAAAGACTTCAACGTGATACCAAGTATTCGTCGCGCTGCGATCGAGAATCACTTTGGTTGGATGATTGTTGAATTCAAGGGCGAAGTTGCTGATCTTGATGCAGCGCAGGCTTACCTTGAAAGTATCGGCGTAGAAATTTCCCAAGCAGAGGGCGACATTCTCGCCGGTTAATTTCTGCGGAGAATTACTACTCTTCGATTTTTACATTCGGAAATTTAGAAAATACAACAGAGTTGGTCTGCGATCCATCGCGCTTTGTCATGGCATCGCGCAACAGAGTTTCCATTTCAAATCCAGCCTTAATAAGTGTTTTTTGGGAAGCAGTATTTTCCGGCAAGGTAAGCGCGCTTACTCTTCGAAAGCCAATCCCAAATGCAAAATTAGACAACATTGCAACTGCGTGAGTAGCCAGTCCTTCACCGCGGGCAGTTGGGCTAACCCAATAACCAATTTCGCCGATGTGACCGAATTCCTTGATGTTGTGCAAACTCACGGATAGCACCAACTCACCGTTTCGAATACCGGCTAACGAGATCGCGCTACGTTCTTGGAAACTCTTTGACCTAGACCTAATCCAAAAATCTGCAATCTCGCGGGTATACGGAAGTGGAACTGTGGTAAACTCTTGGATGGCTGGGTCTTGGCAGATTTGCGTAACTTGGCTAGCGTCTTGGATGTCCCACGGCCGCAGCATCAAGGTTTGATCAACCAAAACTGGCTCGCTTATTGGCCAAGAAATCATGTTGTAACTATGGCATAAGCAACGTTCGAATCGATAGTCTGGAGTCACTTCAAAGGAGTGAATATGGCTAACGCTTTCTGGCATGGATTTGCTGACATGCATGCGATTTCTAAGAATGGTCCACTTGTTATGACTAAAGGTGAGGGCTCTTGGGTTTGGGATGAAAAAGGCAAAAAGTATTTCGACGCAGCTGGCGCACTTTGGTACATGAATGTTGGACATGGCCGAAAAGAAATTGGCGAAGCCATGGCAGCGCAAGCTGGAAACATCGCCTCTTACTCCTCCTTTGGTGAGTGCACTACTGCGCCAACAATTGAATTAGCTGATTTAGTAGCATCAATTTCGCCCGTTCCAGACTCCAAAGTCTTTTTCACATCTGGTGGTAGCGACAGTATTGATACTGCATTAAAGATGTCGCGACGCTTTTGGACCTTGCAAGGTAAGCCAAGCAAGAAAGTAATCGTTTTCCGCGAAAACGGTTACCACGGAATGCATGCCGGTGGCACTTCTATCGCAGGCATTGGCCCAAACAACGATGGCTACTCAGAATTAATTGAAGATGTTGTTCAAGTTCCTTGGGATGACGCCGAAGAAATGATTGCAACAATCGATCGCATTGGCGAAGATAACATTGCAGCATTCTTCTGTGAGCCGATTCAAGGCGCCGGTGGCGTTCGAATCCCACCTGATCTTTACTTGCAAACGGTTCGTAAGGCATGTGCGGAACGAAACATCTTGTTCGTTGCTGATGAGGTAATCAATGGCTTTGGTCGCTGTGGTGATTGGTTTGCTTCATCGCGCTATGGCTTACAGCCTGATCTGATCGCAGTCGCAAAAGGATTGACTTCTGGTTACGCCCCAATGGGAGCCGTTATCGCGGCGCCTTCAGTTTGGGAAACTTTTTACTCCGAAACTGCTGGTGTGTTTCGCCATGGTTACACATATGGCGGTCACGCAACTGCTGCAGCAGCAGGTATTGCAAACATAAACATTTTGAAGCGCGAACAACTTCCTTCACGTGTTGCTGCGCTTGAGGACAAGTTCGCCACTGCGCTTCGTAGCCTGGAAGACATAGATGTTGTAAGTGAAGTTCGAACTGGTGTTGGGTTCCTCGGCGGAATTCAAATGGCAGATCCAACTATGGCTCCCGCAATGTACGCAAAATGTCGAGATGTCGGAGTTATTTCTCGCGCCATCTGGGGTGGGGCAATGCAAGTTGCTCCCCCACTAACAACCACCGAAGATGAAATTGATCAGATGGTTGCGCTATTCCGCGTGGGTCTAACTAGTTAATTAAAAACTTGCGCTGCATTAACTGCGCCAGGCACTTCTAGGCCAGCGAACGCTGCGACTACGGACTGCGCTACTGCTATTCCCGCTTTTTCTTGAGCTTCTTCGGTTGATGCGCCAAGGTGAGGCGTCGCAACTACGTTGTTAAGTGCAAACAGTGGCGAATCCGTGCAAGGTTCCGTTGCGTAAACATCTAGACCTGCACCCGCAATAGTTCCAGCCGTTAGGGCCTGGAATAAATCTGCCTCATCAAGCACACCGCCACGCGCAGCATTAATCACAAACGCAGTTGGCTTCATTTTTGAAAGTGCTGCGGCGTTTATCAATCCAGAAGTTTCTGGAGTTTTTGGAATGTGAATTGTTACAAAATCAGATTGGCCTAATAATTCGTCTAACGAAACCATGTTTATTGATGGGCCGCCGCTGGGAGCGACCTTTACATAAGGATCATAAGCAACAAACTTCATGTCAAAGCCTGCTAGCCGTTGGGCAACTAGTAAACCAATTTTGCCCATTCCGATGATGCCAACAGTTTTACCTTGTAGCTCAACGCCGCCGAATTTGGAGCGCAGCCACTTGCCTTCCTGCAGTGCCAGATTCGCAGGCACAACATTTCGGGCAACTGCCAATAATAAAGCAACGGCTAGTTCAGCAGCAGAAACTATATTGCTGGTCGGTGCATTTACAACTAGTACGCCTGCGTTCGTGGCGGCCGGGATGTCCACGTTATCCAGACCAACGCCAGCGCGCGCGATAATCTTTAGATTTGGCGCGGCAGCAATTGCTTGCGCATCTAACTTCGTCGCGGAGCGAACGAGAACCGCATTTGCCTGCGCTAGTGCTGGAAGTAATTCATCTCGATTCGCGCCATCACAATGCCTAATTTCAAAGCCATCACCAAGAACTGCAATTGTTGCAGGGGATAACTCTTCAGCAATGAGAACAATTGGCTTAGACATGCTCACATTCTAATTGAACCTAAACAAATGAGTCTGCAAAGATGTTGCAGGCACGATTACCAGAAGTCTGGCTCTTCATCAGTTGCTCGCCAGCAGTGCCAAGCAACCACACTTCGATATGGCGATAAGTGATCGGTAACACCAATAACTTCTTTTTCAGTCGGAGTGTAGCCAAGACCTTGAATGATTCCCCACCCGCGCCTGACGCCAAGGTCGCCAATCGGCCAAACGTCCATGCGTCCGAGGCGAAACATCATAAACATTTCAACAGTCCAGCGACCGATCCCCCAAAATTGCGTAAGTTGCTTAACAACTTCTTCATCTGGCAATTCACCTACTGATTCCAAATCGAAGCCCTCAATAATTGCTTGACTCAGTTCCAGGATTGTTCGCGCTTTTGCGTTGCTTAATCCAATTTCGCGCAACTTTAAGTGACCTAGCTTTAGAAGCTTTGCTGGCTTTACCGGTGACCCACTTTTAGCAATCAACCTATGAGTTATGGTGTCCGCGGCTTTGCCAGAAACTTGCTGGCCAATAACTGCAAAAATGATCGTTTCAAAATGCGACGCATGTGCTGGTTGATTTGCAACAGGATAGAGCGGAGCGCCTTCTAAGAATCGGCCCAGTCGCTTATCTTGCGTTGCTAGGTAAGCCTGAATTGATTTAATAGATTTCAATTTTGGCGCTGAAGATCCGACTTTTTTAGTTGTCATGGGTAGCGGAACTAGCTATTAACGCAATGAAAATCATCGTTGAGTCAGTTAATCTTTTCCGATCCGAGGCCACGTATCACTAACTATGTACCCAAGTGGATATGGATCAGTTGGATCAAGCATGTGCTGGTGCGTTCCGGTTATCCAGGCCTGGCCAGCAATCGAAGGAATAATTCCAGGCTTCTCCCCGATCATGACTTCCTTTTCAATCCGGCCTTCAAAGTGGGAACCAATTATTGAACGCCCCCGCAATCTATCGCCAAGTTTCATCACACCTCGAGCGTGTAGGACGGCCATCCGCGCTGAAACTCCAGTCCCAGTTGGAGAGCGATCAATTTTGCCAGGCTGAACTGCGACTGCATTGTGACTGATAAGCATGCCGTCTTCTTCAAAAACCGGCATTGCAAGTTGGCAAAATGAAAAATGCGACCAGCCAATGTTTGTTGGATGAGTAAACGTAAGTTGTTCGTTTGCTGCCTTTGTGATTCCAATACCCATCACTGCAAGGTCGCGAGCTTCACTTGGGTCAAGTGAGAATCCAAGTTCCTTGGCATTCACAATTACAAACGTGTCGCCGCCCCACGCGGTATCAACGGTTAAAGTTCCTAGGCCTGGAACTTCTAGTTTGGCATCAAGAGTGGCCGCAAATGATGGGACATTGTGAACCTTGATCTGGAGGGCTTTGCCGTCTTTGCAAGTTGCAAAGACTTCAACCAAGCCAGCAGGTGCTTCCATAAAGAAATGCGTTTCAGGTTCAACTATTGGGACAATGCCAGTTTCCAAAACAACAGTGGCTACACACATTGAGTTGGAGCCCGACATTAATGGGGTGTCTTCGGGTTCCATAATTATGAATCCAACGGCAGCTTTTGGATCCTTTGGTGGCACCAACATATTTACATGGCGAAATACGCCACCGCGAGGTTCGTTCAAAACAAACTGTCTAAGTTCGTTATCTGAGGCAATAAATCTGGACTGCTCATACAGCGTTGCACCAGGTGGTGGATTTACCCCACCTACGATTACATCGCCGACTTCACCTTCGGCATGACAACTGACAACATGAATTGTTTTTACAGAACGCATATTCGCAAGTTTAGGGTGTTGAACTTACAGAAAAGTAATGAACCTTAGAATTAGTGGGTATGAAAATCAAACGCTTGTGCCATGGCTGCATCAATTGCATCTAGTGCAATAGTTACTCGGGTTTCAACGCTTCCATCAAGTGCCATCCATGCGCGCCCAGTACTGATTAAGTCATCTTCGAATTCTCGTGTCATAGATTCTCGAAGTCCTTCTGAGTTTCTAATCTTGTCTTGAACGAAAGGTACTCCGTCTGGTTGGGTTACAAAATAGATACGATTCTGCGAATCAGCTGGCATTGGAAGCGAGGCTTTTCCGCCAAGATAGCGTCGCTCCCAAATAATGGTTGCAAAGACATCGGTATCGCAGCAAACTACTGGGCCACCAGTGCGGGCAGCAACATCTTCAAGTTGTTGCTGCACGATTGCAATTTCCACAAAGTCATTTATCGTCCAGGGAACTTCATACTCTGGAAGTCCCATGGCTTGCGCTTGCTCAGCTTTTCGCATAGTCAAGTCGCGACCATACTCTCGAATCCAATTTGTGCTTAGGAAGTTACCGCCACGCTTAATCAATTCTGCTTGAACAGCCAAAGTGGTTGTCGTAGTGCCAGTTGATTCAGCACCAATGAATACGGCTCGAATCGCGAGAAGTTCGCGAGATCCAGGACCCAGCAGATGCCAATTCTTGGCAAGATCATCACGAATTTGAGTAGATGACACTGGAACTTGGGTTCGCTCTGGATCAAAACTGTAACTATGAAGTCCGAGGAGTTGCGCGAACTGCTCACCATTAATTTCTGATGTAACCAACAGATCAACCGGTGGGGTGTGACGCAAATGCGCTTCGATTACTCGAGCATTTGATTTTGCAACATCGGGATTATCGGGCTTATAAGGCGTTGATTCATAACCATGAACAATCGTCATGGCCGATTCAGCTACACCTTCTGCGACGCAGTCTTGCATTAAAGCGCGGGCTCGATCGTTCGCAGCTAACCGATCGTGCGGCTGAGCAAGTACCACAACGACAACATGATTGCGCTTTTCGATTGCCGCTTTAACAAGTTTTACGTGACCCATATGAGGCGGGTTAAAAGTCCCGGTCACTAATGCTGCTGGCATGTCGCAAGCCTATCTCGAAATTTATTATCCAAAAATACCCAGAAGGCACTCATCAAAGATCATGGAACGAGTAGAAGTTTTCCAGTTGTTTTGCGCGCAGCTAAGTCACTGTGAGCTGACATTGCATCTGCCAAGTCATACGTTTGCCCAATAGCAAAATCTAGTTTGCCAGCGCTATGGGCAGAAAATATTTCATCTGCGCGCCATTGCATCTCCCCGGGAGCGGCAATGTAGTCCGCCAATGTTGGGCGAGTGACAAATAGTGATCCCATTCGGCTTAAAGACTGTAAGTCAAAATCTGGAACCATTCCACTGGCACCACCAAAAAGTGCCATCATGCCACGGCGCTTCAGTGAGGCAAGGCTTGCTTCGAAAGTAGATTTACCCACCCCGTCGTAAACCACATCAACACCGAGTCCGCCGACAAGTTCTTTAACTTTTGCCGCTACGTCGTCTTTGTCATATCTAATGATGTGCTTTGCGCCCGCTTTTGTTGCAATGTCTGCTTTCGCATCAGTGGAAACCGTAGCTATTGCAGTAGCGCCGCGAGCAGTAATCATTTGGCATAGAAGTTGTCCGACGCCACCCGCACCCGCATGAACAAGGGCAAAATCACCAGGCTTGATTTCGTAAAGTGAAGCGACCAAATAATGAGCAGTCATACCTTGCAACATCGCAGCACAAGCAGTATCTAAGGCCACATCTTTTGGAACTTTAACTACCGAGCTAGCATTTACGGCATGAGTTTGGGAGTAACTTCCAAGACTTGATGGCCAAGCGACTTGGTCGCCAACTGAAAACCCTGAAACGTTTGTGCCAACTTCAATAACTACCCCAGAACCTTCAAGACCTGGCGTATACGGACTTGGCATTGGATAAATGCCTTCGCGTTGATAAATATCAATAAAGTTAACGCCACTGAAAGCCAGATCAACTAGAAGTTGGTCTGGACCACATACGGGTACAGGTAACTCAACTACCGAGAGGACTTCTGGTCCACCGGGCTGAACTACCTGTATCGCACGCATAAGTAATTGAATCGATTAACGACCGGCAGTGCCCTCAACATAGTCGCTGTCATCGGTCTTAACCCATGACATCAACTTACGAAGATCGCGACCGACAGCTTCAATTGGATGAACTTCTGCTTTTGCCCGCAGTGCCTTGAACTCTGGTGCGCCAGCATCTTGATCATCAATAAAGCGTTGCGCAAACTTACCTTGCTGAATGTCCGTTAGAACTTCCTTCATAACCGCTTTGACGTTTGCATTGATGATTCGGGGGCCTGATACATAGTCGCCGTACTCAGCAGTATCAGATACGCTCCAGCGCTGCTTTGCAATGCCGCCTTCGTACATCAAGTCAACAATTAGCTTAAGTTCGTGCAAGCACTCAAAGTAAGCAACTTCTGGCTGGTAACCGGCTTCGACTAAAGTTTCAAATCCAGCTTGCACTAGCGCAGAGGCGCCACCACAAAGTACTGCTTGCTCGCCAAAAAGATCTGTTTCCGTTTCTTCAGTGAAGGTAGTTTTGATGCCACCTGCGCGAAGTGCGCCAATTCCAGCAGCGTAAGAAAGTGCTAATGCCCAAGCGCTACCTGTGGCATCTGATTCAACGGCAACGATCGCAGGAACACCGCGGCCAGCGACGTACTCACGACGTACTAGGTGGCCAGGACCTTTTGGCGCAACCATGCACACGTCAACATTTGAAGGTGGCGCAATGTAGCCAAAGCGAATATTGAAACCGTGCGCAAAGAACAAAGCGTCGCCCGCTTTTAGATTTGGTTCTACCGATTCGGCGTAAACTTTACGAGCTACGTGATCTGGAACCAACATCATGATGACATCTGCTTCAGCAGCAGCGGTTGCAGGATCTACTACGCGAAGGCCTTCTGATTCGGCTTTTGCCTTGCTCTTTGAACCGGCCGCTAGACCTACTCGGACATCTGCGCCGCTATCGCGCAAGCTCAATGCATGTGCATGACCTTGGCTACCGTAACCAATAACGGCTACTTTGCGACCCTGAATAATTGACAAGTCTGCATCATCTTCGTAAAACAATTCGGCCACTGGGCTCTCCTATTTCGCTCGTTTGGTTAGTCTGTCAGATTCTTGACAAGGTGTGAATTTGGGTTAGTTGCGGTCGGGATTCTTAGCGGAACGATCAGCAATTGAACGTCCACCTCGAGCTAGCGCGACAACACCTGACTGCACAATTTCCTTTATTCCGTGAGGTGCTAATACATCCAGGAATGCCTCAAGCTTGTCGCGTGATCCAGTTGCCTCGATTGTGACTGCGTCGCTGCTTACGTCGACAACTTTGGCTCTAAAAAGCTCAACGAACTCCAAAACCTTGCTTCGAGAGGCATCATCAGCTTTGACTTTGATGAGCATTAACTCCCGCGAAATTGCGGAGCTGTCATCAAGTTCAACAATTTTTAACACATTTATCAGCTTGTTGAGCTGCTTAGTAACTTGTTCCAGGGCATGCTCATCCACATTCACCACAACGGTCATGCGGGATACGCTTTCAGTTTCGGTTGTGCCTACTGCTAAAGACTCAATGTTGTATCCACGGCGGGAAAACAGTGATGAAATTCGGGCTAATACGCCCGGTTGATCCTGAACCAAGATGGAAAGTGTATGTCGAGCCACGACTAGTCATCGCCTCGTTCCCAAGTTGGCGCAAGATCGCGAGCAAATTGAATTTCATCGTTTCCTGTGCCCGCGGCAACCATTGGCCAAACCATGGCATCACGATGTACTTGAAAATCAATAACTACTGGAGCGTCATTTAATTCCATTGACTTTTCAATAGCCTTATCAACATCTTCAGCTTTAGTTACCCGAATTCCATGGCAACCGTATGCATCAGCAAGTTTCACGAAGTCGGGAATGGAATGCGAATTCAAATCGGTATTGCTGTAGCGCTCGTTATAAAACAAGTTCTGCCACTGTCGCACCATGCCAAGGGATGCATTATTGATCAGGGCAACCTTGATTTGGATGTCGTTAATGGTGCAAGTGGCAAGTTCCTGGTTAGTCATCTGGAAACAACCATCACCATCGATAGCCCAAACTGTTTTATCTGGACAGCCAACTTTGGCGCCCATTGCTGCAGGAATTGAGTAACCCATAGTTCCTAGGCCACCACTATTAAGCCAAGTGTTTGGGTGTTCATAGCCAATAAATTGCGCAGCCCACATTTGGTGCTGGCCCACGCCGGCAGTGTAAATCGTTTCAGGGCCAGAAATCTTGCCAAGGCGTTCAATTACATATTGTGGGGAGAGCGTGCCATCAGAGGGTGTGTCATATCCGAGTGGATAAGTTTCGCGCCAATGGTTCAAAGTTATCCACCACGCTGTTAAATCTGCGCGATTTCCAGAATCAAATTCACTTGTTACTGCTGGAATTAATTGCGCAATAGCTTCGCGCAAGTCTGCAACGATTGGGATATCAGCATGACGATTCTTACCAATTTCGGCAGGATCAATATCGATGTGAATAACTTTGGATTTTGGTGAAAAGGATTCAAGCTTGCCTGTTACTCGATCATCAAACCTGGCGCCTAGAACAATAAGTAGATCAGCTTTTTGCAGTGCGCCAACTGCGCCTACTGTGCCATGCATACCTGGCATACCCATGTGCTGAACATGCGAATCTGGAAATGCGCCACGAGCCATCAGTGTTGTAACAACTGGAATACCAGTTAGTTCAGCAAGTTGTCGAAGTTCTTTATCTGCTTTAGAGCGAATAACTCCGCCACCTACATAAAAGACGGGACGGTGAGCTTCCACGATCATGCGGGCAGCATCTTTTATCTGGCGGGCATGTGGCTTAGTAGTTGGCTTGTAACCAGGTAGGTCAATCGATGTTGGCCAAACGAAATCTGCACTTGCTTGCAATGCATCTTTTGTGATGTCAACAAGAACTGGACCAGGACGACCAGAACTTGCTAAGTGAAATGCTTCTTTGATGGCGCGAGGAATATCCTCGACTCGAGTAACTAAGTAATTGTGCTTGGTTATCGGCATCGTGATGCCACGAATGTCTGCTTCTTGAAATGCATCTGAGCCAATGAACTGACTTGGCACTTGACCCGTGATAGCAACCATAGGAACTGAGTCCATGTGTGCATCCGCAATCGGCGTTACTAAGTTAGTTGCGCCTGGTCCACTTGTTGCCATGCAAACACCAACACGATTACTTGCCGATGCATAGCCTTCAGCTGCGTGACCTGCGCCTTGTTCATGGCGAACCAAGATATGTCGAACTGTTGGGGAATCCATTAATGGGTCATAGACCGGAAGGATTGCGCCACCTGGGATACCGAAAACTACTTCGACATCTGCGTGTTCCAGAGATTTAACTAGGCTCTCGGCGCCGGTAATTCGTTTTGACATGCTGTAACTCCTTGTTCTACCGAAGGATCGCTTCGATTTAGCTTCGTAGTTAGCTGGCTTCTGGTGACATACCCGCTGCGCCGAATGGCTTGTAACAACTGGTTGCGCCTGATTCGCTGGTAGCTCCTCAATCGCGTCACCACCAACTACGAAATGTTGATAGTTGTTCCACTGTAACGCCCGCAAGTCACAGGAGTCACATCTGGTGAGATGGATGTCCACATATTGAGACATCGAAATCTCGTGTATCAGGGATCCCCACTTCGCGATTTACCCCTAAGGGCAATAGCGTGGACTCCAGAGAAAGCCAGCAATGACAATGGTTTGCAGACAGGGGCGGCATTCGAAATGACGCAATACGTTTATGACTTTTCGCAAGGCGATAAGGATCAAAAAGATCTCCTTGGCGGCAAAGGTGCCAACCTGGCAGAAATGACCCGGCTTGGATTGCCAGTACCTCCCGGCTTCACAATCTCAACGCAAGCTTGTCGCGAATACTTAGTGACTGGAGCTGAGCCAGCCGCACTTCGAGTCGAAGTGACCATGGCCCTTCGCCGCCTCGAAGATGCACTTGGAAAACGACTTGGCGATATAAATGATCCACTGTTAGTTAGCGTTCGATCTGGCGCAAAGTACTCCATGCCCGGAATGATGGACACGGTTCTAAACGTTGGCTTAAATGACTACTCAGTTCAAGGGTTAATAAAAGCAAGTAACAACGAAAGATTCGCCTGGGATTCCTACCGCAGACTAATTCAGATGTTTGGTAAGACAGTTTTAGGAATCGAAGGTGAAGTTTTTGCTGACGCGCTCCAGGAAGCAAACGATAAGGCTAGGGTAAGTACCGAAGTTGATTTAACTCCTGCGCAACTTCAAGAAGTTGTGGAAAGTTTTAAGTTGATTGTGCGCGAACATAGCGGAGCCGATTTTCCACAAGACCCTCGACAGCAATTAGATCTAGCCACGCGCGCAGTATTTGATTCTTGGAATACCTCTCGTGCACGTTTGTACCGCAGGCGGGAACGAATTCCAGAAAATCTTGGTACTGCAGTAAACATCTGCTCAATGGTTTTTGGAAACCTTGGCGAGACTTCAGGTACTGGTGTTGCCTTTACGCGAGATCCAGCTTCTGGAAAAACTGGTGCTTACGGCGATTACTTGCCTAATGCCCAAGGTGAAGATGTTGTGGCTGGAATTCGTAATACTTTTAGCCTCGATGAATTAAATCGCACAGATCCAACTTCCTACAAAGAATTAATGCAAATCATGCGAAAACTTGAAACACATTACCGCGACTTATGCGACATCGAATTCACGGTAGAAAATGGCAAACTTTGGATGCTACAAACCCGTGTTGGAAAACGCACGGCCGCAGCAGCTTTTCGAATTGCTACCCAACTAGTCGATGAAAGCCTCATCACAATGGATGAAGCATTAATTCGAGTGACTGGCACGCAACTTGCTCAACTTATGTTCCCGCAATTTGATGCTGCCACCACAGAAAATGTCGTGGCAACTGGAATGGCTGCATCCCCTGGGGCCGCAGTTGGTAAGGCAGTATTTGATTCAGCGACTGCAGTTAAATGGGCAGAAGCTGGCGAGCGAGTCGTATTAGTTCGCCGCGAAACTAACCCAGATGACCTTGAAGGCATGATTGCTGCGAACGGAATTCTTACTGCGCGTGGCGGCAAAACATCGCACGCCGCAGTGGTTGCGCGAGGTATGGGAAAAACTTGCGTCTGTGGCGCTGATGCCATTGAAGTTTCCCACGCTGATCGCACAGCTACTATCGGCGATGTTGTAGTTCGAGAAGGCGACATGATTTCCATTGATGGTTCAACTGGGAATGTTTATCTTGGTGAACTTGAAGTGGTGCCGTCTCCAGTTTCCAATTATCTGGAAAATGGCTTAGAAATCGCTATCGCCACTGAAAATAATGAGATCTCTGCGCTCGTGAAAGCAGTGGATCGAATTCTTAAGCATGCAGATTCGGTGCGACGACTTAAAGTGCGAACCAATGCAGACACTGCCGAAGACTCCAAGTGGGCAAGAAATCTTGGCGCAGAAGGCATTGGGCTTTGCCGAACTGAACATATGTTCTTGGGTGATCGTCGCGTGCTGATCGAGCGTGTGATTTTGGCTGACAATAATTTGGATCGAACTGCCGCTCTTGACGCACTTCTTCCGATGCAGCAAAAAGATTTTGAAGAAATTTTTGACGCTATGGACAATCTGCCAGTTACCGTTCGCTTGCTTGATCCCCCACTTCATGAATTCTTGCCAGACCGCGCAGACTTGATGGTTGAAGTTGCTTTAGGTAAAGCGCGCAAAGAAGATGTCTCGAAGCAGGAATTATTACTAACAGCCGTTGATCGGTTACATGAATCAAATCCGATGCTCGGACTTCGCGGGGTACGTCTTGGCCTTGTTGTTCCTGGCTTATTCAGTATGCAAGTTCGCGCAATTGCGAACGCAGCCATTACGCGCATGCGAGCAGGCGGAAATCCAAAAGTTGAAATTATGATTCCACTTGTTGGTTCCGTTATGGAGTTGCACTTAATTCGAGACGAAATGGATGTCTTGCTTGCCCAAATCGCGCAAGATGAAAACATCAACTTGCCGTTCGCAATTGGCACCATGATTGAATTACCGCGAGCCGCTTTAACCGCGCAACGAATTGCAGAAGCCGCTGAATTCTTCTCTTTTGGAACTAATGACCTAACGCAAACAACGTGGGGCTTTAGTCGCGATGATGTGGAGGCCTCATTCTTCGCAACATACCTAGACCGAGGAATCTTCACAGTTTCGCCTTTTGAGTCTCTAGATGTTGACGGTGTTGGCGCCTTAATAAAGATTGCAGTAGATAAAGGCCGCTCTACTCGGCCAGATCTAAAACTAGGAATTTGTGGCGAGCATGGTGGCGATCCGGAATCAATTAGATTTTTCCACGATGTTGGTTTGGATTACGTTTCTTGCTCACCATTTAGAGTGCCAGTTGCGCGACTAGAAGCGGGACGCGTCAGCATTTCTTAAGTGAGTAACTGTTGAAACTAGTTTTAACGGTCTTGCTTGGCAATCTTTACTGCAAACCAAGCAGCACAGGCAGTAGTAATTGGAGTACTTAGAGCTAGGGCGATCGAGCCCACCATTATTAACGCTAACTCTTGCGCAACTACTTCGTCATTAATCAGCCTTGCTAACGGTGGACTCGAAGCGACGATCAGCATCAGGATAACTAAGGCCGATCCAACGTAGGCAAACGCAATTGTATAAATAGAGGATGCAATGTGATCGCGACCAATTCGCATGCCACCTAAAAATAGCTGTCGCCAATTTGGTTTTTCACTGGTGCTTGCTAATTCCCACACAGCTGAACTTTGCGTAACAGTCACATCGTTCAACGCGCCAAAGCCCGCAATAACCATGCTTGCTATTAGCAAATTGGACAACTTAACTTGTGAGGCGATTGAGGAGAGTATTAAGTCTTCATCACCGGTAATGCCGGTTAAGCGCAGAGCTCCAGTGGACCAGAGCGCACCAATTATGGCAATGATGGAGCCAGTTAAAGTTCCAACGATTGCTGCGCCGGTTTTAAGACTGAAGCCATGAACTAGATAGAGCACGAAGGCCGTTATTGAAAGGACGACACCGCCAACTACATAGATGACTTGCTGACCTTGGATTAGTGCTGGAATCAAATAAATAATTAAAAGCCCAAACGTTAGGCCAAGTCCGACTAACGCTCTAAGCCCACCGATACCCGCGGTCACTACTAGCACCACTAGAAATACCCCGAAGAGAATATAAATACCATTTGTTCGCTCAAAGTCATTGAATATATATTCTGTTCCTGAATCAGTTGGAATGGACGCCACTGAAACTTTGTCGCCAGAATGAATGCCAAAGTCGACAATTGTCGGTTGCACATCAAATAAAACAATTTGCCCAGCATCTGGACCAGTTAAAAGTTTTGCTGAGATATTTGCGCATGGCGCAGTCGTAAAATTTCCAGATGCATCCTGAGTTGCCCCGTTAGCGATGCAGTCAAATCTTTGAATTGTCTGCACTTCTACCGTCTGAAACTCAGACTGGTCAACGTAGCCAAAAATACTCTTATCGATAGTCAAATTACTATCGGGCCAAGATGAAAAAATTGTAAATACCCCGAGGAACGTTAGTGGGAGCAAAATCGCTAATAAGAATTTATGAAGAATCTTTTCCCGATTTGGATCAATCCAAGACCGATCAATGTCACTCGCTCGCTTGTGCGAGTGACTGTGCTTCGTCAAAATTAATCGCAGACTGCGCCATGGCTGGCAGAGCCAACAAGCTTTACGTATTTCGCCAAAACTCCACGGTCGTACTTGTGCGGAACTGGCTTAAAGTGCTTACGACGCTCAACTAATACTGATTCATCGACCAATAGATCCAACTTGCGTTCGCTGATATTGATGCGAACTTTATCGCCATTTTCTACGAATGCAATTGGTCCACCATCAACCGCTTCAGGTGCCACGTGGCCAATACACAAACCGGTCGTGCCACCGCTAAAGCGACCATCGGTAATTAGCATTACCTCTTTACCAAGTTCGGCGCCTTTAATTGCGCCAGTAATCATTAACATCTCGCGCATACCAGGGCCACCCTTTGGCCCTTCGTATCGGATGATGACAACATCGCCCGCTTGGATGTCACCGCTTTCCAGGGCGTCCATCGCAGCTCGCTCACGTTCGTAGACCTTGGCAGGACCCTCAAATACATCCACTGGAATTCCCGCGGTTTTTACAACGGCGCCTTCTGGCGATAGCGATCCACTCAGAATTGAAATTCCACCAGTGCCGCCCATTGGGTTATTCATGGCGTGCACAATGTCGCCATCTGGATCTGGGGAATCTAAGTCAGCGAGATTTTCAGCCATTGTCTTGCCAGTCACAGTTAAGCAATCGCCGTGCATGAGGCCGGCATCTAAAAGCGCTCGCATAACTACGGGCACGCCGCCAACTCGATCCACGTCGCTCATTACATATCGGCCAAATGGCTTAACGTCAGCGAGTAGTGGAACTTTTGAGCCGATGCGATGAAAATCGTCCAGGTGTAAATCAACATGTGCTTCATGAGCAATTGCTAGTAAGTGCAGTACTGCATTCGTCGAGCCACCAAATGCCATCAAGATTGCGATTGCATTTTCCAATGACTGCTTTGTGATGATGTCTCTAGCTGTGATTCCTTGCGCAATTAAATTAACAACTGCTTCACCTGATGCAATTGCAAAACCATCGCGCCGGCGATCAACAGCAGGAGGCGCAGCTGATCCTGGGAGTGACATTCCCATTGCTTCAGCAGCTGAGGCCATGGTGTTCGCGGTGTACATGCCACCGCAAGCACCTTCACCTGGACAAATTGCGCGTTCAATTCGATCGACATCTTCTTCGCTCATAAGGCCACGAGCGCAAGCTCCCACTGCTTCAAAAGCATCAATGATCGTGACATCGCGGTTACTGCCATCGGTTAACGTAACATTGCCGGGCAGAATCGAACCAGCATAAACAAACACACTTGCTACATCAAGGCGAGCAGCTGCCATCAACATTCCAGGAAGCGATTTATCGCAACCAGCAAAGTTGACCATGCCATCAAATCGTTCAGCTTGCATAACTGCTTCAACTGAGTCAGCAATAATTTCGCGACTCACGAGAGAAAAGTGCATACCTTCGTGGCCCATTGAGATTCCATCAGAAACCGAGATTGTGCCAAATTGCATTGGGAAGCCGCCAGCTTTAAAGACACCTTCTTTAGATGCTTTAGCCAGACGTTCTAGGGAAAGATTGCACGGTGTGATTTCATTCCACGAGGAAGCAATGCCAATTTGTGGCTTAACCCAATCGTCGTCACCCATGCCAACTGCGCGGAGCATTCCGCGCGCTGGGGATCGCTCAAGTCCGTCGGTTACATCATGGCTACGAGGCTTCATATTAGGCATGTAGTAAATCTAACTCACAATTTTAGTAATTGCGCACTCCAGTGGCTTTCCAGCAAACCATAGATCAAACTGACTATGGATTCGGGTCCGTGCACGATCCCAAAAAACATCACCCTCACCGCCATTATGCGAAGTAATAATGACATTGGGCAAATCCCAAAGTTCATGATCTGGTGGCAATGGCTCTGGGTCGGTGACGTCCAAGGCCGCATTGATACGGCCAGATTTAAGTTCCGCAACTAGTGCAGCCGTATCGACTACTACCCCACGAGCTACGTTTACCAATAGTGAACCAGTTTTCATGCTCGCCAAAAACTTGGCATCAACTAAATTGGTGGTTCCCGCATTTCCAGGCACTATGAGCATGATCACATCAGCACTTGGAATTAGCTCAGGTAAGTCTTGCACTGCGCGCACATGATCACGCGCACTTTGGGCAACTGGAATAACGGAACAACCAAATGCAAGTAATCGCTTTTCTGCAGCTTTTCCCACATTTCCATATCCAATTAGTAGAACGGTTTTGTCAGCAAGGGAACGTGAAAAATAAGTTTCCCAATGATGTTCTTGTTGAGCCTTGAAGGATCTGGGCATATCTCGAAGCAAACTTAATGTAAGTAAGACTGCAAGTTCGGAAGTTGCGTCATCATGAACTCCAGCAGCATTACATAAAGTCACACCACTTGGTATAAATGGTAGGACGTTATCAAAACCTGCTGTCAAAGTTTGAATTACTTTTACTGATTTAAGACGGGACATAGCTTCTGGGATAGAAACAGTGGAGCCCTCGTACGGCATCACCACAAAATCAGCAGTTGAAATTAGTTCTAGATCTAGCGAGCCCAAGTCGTCGCAGATAGTTACTTGCACTTCGGGTGGGAATTTATATCCCTCGACAATCCAATCAGGAGCAATGATGTGCGAACTCATGGCTCTATTCTGGCAACTTATTGGGAACTGCCGCACTGCGCACTGCCTTGTGCCACGATGGAGTCGTGACTGATCCAGATGTAGATACTGCCGAAATCGGATACACCTCGGCTTTTGACCTTGTGGAAAGCAGGCGTGCAGGAGATTTCACTAGCGTTGAATTAGTTAGCACTTTGCTGCACCGCATTCAACAAATAGATGATTGTGTTGGCGGAATTCAATCAGTCTTGGCGATCAGTTCTGACGTGATGGAAATGGCTAAGAAACTGGATGCTTCACCAGCAGCAGGACCACTACATGGAGTCCCCGTATTAATAAAGGACAACATTCAAGCAGTCGGATTACCAGCAACCGCGGGGTCACTGGCATTAGCTGGTCGCACAGTTAATCAAGACGCCCAACTTGTTTCTAAATTACGAAGTGCAGGCGCAATTATTCTAGGAAGCACAAATCTTTCCGAATGGGCCAACATCAGGTCTACTCAGTCAACTAGCGGGTGGTCAGCAGTTGGTGGCTTAACTGCGAATCCATGGAGTTACAAACACAGCGCAGGTGGTTCTTCTTCTGGCTCAGGCGCAGCAGTAGCCGCGGGGCTAATTCCATTTGCAGTTGGCACTGAAACCGATGGTTCAATTGTTTGCCCGGCATCACTAAACGGGATCGTTGGCATCAAACCAACAGTTGGCACCGTATCCACTCGTGGTGTGATTCCAGTGAGCTTAAGTCAAGATGTCCCTGGTCCCCTTGCGCGAAATGTCGAGGACGCCGCGATGTTACTTGAAGTCTTAATGGGTCAGTCAGGTTTAGTTGATCTATGCAATAACGATCAGCCGCTGCGCGTAGGTGTGGCTCGAAACTGGCTTACTGGCAATGATGGTGCTAACAACCTTTTTGATGACACTGTGACGCTGCTGGCAAAGTCAGGGATCCAAATTTCCGAAGTACTGCTTCCAGACATGTCGGAGCAAGCAGGCGATGATGAAGGAATCGTTTTACTTCATGAATTAGTCGAAGACTTGTCTGCTTACTTAAGTAATAGACCAGGACCGGGCGTTAAATCACTTGCTGATGTGATTGCGTTCAATAATGAAAATGCAGAATCTGAGTTGACTCATTTTCATCAAGATTATTTTGATCAAGCGCTAGCCTCTGGTGGTCGAAATGAGATCTACCACCAAGCGCGGGAGCGAAATCTAGAGTGGGCAATCAATGACGTTTTGTCCCCTGCACTTTATGAAGTTGATGTCTTAATCGGGGTGCCATACGCACCGGCTTGGCTCTCAAGTTTAGGAAAGGGCGATGACTTTGCAGATGCTGGCTGGATGACTCATGCCCCAGCAATTGCAGGTTGGCCCCTTGGGTCGCTACCAATGGGATTAGTTAATGGGTTACCTGTTGGCCTCGGCATTGCAGCGCGAGTAAATGATGAACCCGGTTTAGTCCGCGCTATGGCAATTATTGAACGCGTACTAGATCTTGGTGTTTTGCGTCCAACTTTTATTCGTTAAATTTACGTGCGAATTATTCTGAGACGCCGAGTTTTTCAAATAGTAATTCTCGAACGCGAGCCGCGTCTGCTTGGCCACGAGTTGCTTTCATAACTGCGCCAACTACTGAACCAGCCGCTGCTAATTTTCCAGACTTAATGGTTTCTGCTACTGCTGGATCTGCTGCTAGTGCTTCATCAATTGCAGCTAAAAGTGGTCCATCATCAGAAACAACAGCTAAGCCACGTACTTTAACAATCGCGTCAATGTCTCCCTCGCCCGCAACAAGTCCCTCAAGTGCTTGCCTAGCTAACTTGTCATTCAAGGCGCCACTGGAAATCAGTTCTTCTAGTCGCTTTAAATCTGCTGGAGTTACTGGAACATCATCTATTTCAAGGCCACGATCATTTGCGATTCTGGAAAGTTCACCAGTCCACCATTTACGCGCAGCAGCTGGTTCAACACCGGCAGCAACTGCTTCAACAATTAAGTTAAGCGCGCCGGAATTAACCACAGTGTTCATGTCGATCTCGCTTAATCCCCAATCGGCAACTAAGCGGGCTCGACGAACCACAGGGTTTTCGGGCAGCGTCGCGCGCAACTCTTCAACCCATTCGCGCGATGGCGCAATTGGTAATAAATCTGGCTCTGGAAAATATCGGTAATCTTCAGCATCAGATTTAATGCGACCAGAAGTTGAAATCCCAGTGTCTTCATGCCAGTGCCGAGTTTCTTGAATTACGGTATCCCCCGCTGCTAACCGCGCAGCATGTCGAGAAACTTCAAATCTAACAGCGCGCTCAACAGAGCGAAGTGAGTTCACATTCTTAGTTTCCGAGCGGGTTCCTAATTTAGATTCTGGAGTATCACGAAGCGATAAGTTCACATCACAACGAAGCGAACCTTGCTCCATTTTTACGTCCGATACCCCAAGCCCGCGAAGAATTTCGCGAAGCGCAGCAACATAAGCCTTAGCAACTTCTGGAGCATACTTTCCGGTGCCCGTGATGGGCTTGGTAACTATTTCAATCAAGGGGATGCCGGCTCGGTTGTAATCAACGAGCGAGTAATCTGCGCCGTGAATTCTTCCAGCAGCGCCACCTACGTGAGAATTCTTGCCAGTATCTTCTTCCATGTGGGCGCGTTCAATTGGCACTCGGAATGTTTTGCGGCCTTCATCGGTTTCAATGTCGACATCTAAGTAACCCTCAAAGGCAATTGGTTCGTCGTATTGCGAAGTTTGAAAGTTCTTCGGCATATCAGGATAAAAGTAGTTTTTGCGAGCGAATCGACACCACGTTGCAATTTCGCAGTTAAGAGCAAGTCCGATACGAATTGCTGATTCCACACCAATTTTATTTAGTGCCGGAAGTGCGCCTGGTAAACCAAGGCACACCGGGCAAACTTGGGTATTTGGTTGTGCGCCGAAAACCGTTGAACAACCACAGAACATTTTAGTATTCGTGCCAAGTTCAACGTGAACTTCTAGTCCAAGGACTGGATCGAATTTGGAAATGGCTTCGTCGTAATTCATTACTGCTTCAGCCATTACGCACCTGCCAACTCTGGTGCTAGACCCAGAATTGGGCCACCCCACTTAACTAGCAATTCGCGTTCAATTGCAGCGCCCACGTTGTACAACCGATCATCTGCCATAGCAGGGGCAATAATTTGCAAGCCAACTGGCAAATTATCTTCCGGAGCTAAACCAATTGGAAGTGACATACCCGGCAAACCAGCCAAGTTGACTGGAATTGTTGCCACGTCATTTAAGTACATAGCAAGTGGATCGTCTAATTTTTCGCCAATTTTAAAAGCGGTAGTAGGCGCAGTTGGCGAAATCAAAACATCTACTTTTGCAAAAGCTGCTGCGAAGTCGCGCGCAATCAGAGTGCGAACTTTTTGGGCTTGGCCGTAGTACGCATCGTAATAACCAGCAGAAAGTGCGTAAGTTCCAAGAATGATGCGGCGGATAACTTCATCACCAAAACCAGCAGCGCGCGTTTCACTCATAACTTGCTCAACTGACTTTGTGCCATCATCGCCTACCCGAAGTCCAAAGCGGATGCCATCAAATTTAGCTAAATTGCTAGAAGCTTCACTTGGCAAAATTAAGTAATAAGCCGCAAGTGCTGCTGGAAAACTTGGGCATGAAACTTCCACAACATTCGCGCCTAAACTTTGGATCAATTCCACAGTTTCAGTGAATCGAGATTGCACACCAGCTTGGTAACCCTCGCCGCCCAATTCCTTAACTACACCGATAGTCATTCCTTTGATGTCGCCACGCTTTGCAGCGCTCACAACATCAGGTGTTGGTTCATTTATCGAAGTTGAATCCTTCGGATCATGGCCAGCAATCACACTATGTAGTAGCGCAGTATCAAGTACATTTCGCGCACAAGGCCCTGCTTGATCAAGTGAGGAAGCAAGTGCAACCAATCCGTATCGACTAACTGCGCCGTAAGTTGGTTTAACTCCAACAGTTCCAGTTACTGCTGCTGGCTGGCGAATCGAACCGCCGGTGTCAGTACCGATTGCAAGTGGCGCTTCAAATGCAGCAATGCAAGCTGATGAACCGCCACCTGAGCCACCAGGTATGCGTTCAAGATCCCAAGGATTATGTGTTGGTCCGTATGCCGAATGTTCGGTCGAGGATCCCATGGCAAATTCATCCATGTTTGTTTTTCCAAGAATTACTACGCCAGCATTTCGCAGATTCGTAACCACTGTTGCGTCATATGGCGGAATCCAACCTTCAAGCATGCGAGAGCCACAGGTAGTTGGTAAGCCTTTTGAAGCCACAATATCTTTGAGTCCAAGTGGTACACCAGCAAGTGCTGATTGCTTTTCGCCGGCTTTAATTTTGGCATCCACATCGGCAGCTGCGCTTAGTGCGCCTGCAGTATCAATGTGAAGGAAGGCGTGAACATCGCCATCAACTGCGGCAATTCGATCAAGGTGTGCTTGGGTCACTTCAACCGAAGAGATTTCCCGAGATGCAATTAGCTCTGCGAGCTCACTAGCATTTTTTCGAATTAAATCAGACATGCTTACTCCTGATCCAAAATACGTGGCACGCGAAATCTTTCATCTTCTACAGCTGGTGCGCCCGCAAGTGCGGCGCCTGGTGGCAGCGATGCAATTGGAGTATCTTCGCGAAAAACATTTGTCATTGGTACCGGGTGACTCATAGCCGGAACGTCTTCGGTATCAAAACTGGAAACCACGGCAACTGCGTTCAAAATCGCATCTAGTTGTGATGCATAGTGGGCCAGCTCTGAGGCCGGGATATCAATTCGCGCTAATTGTGCAAGATGCGCAACATCATCTTGGGAGATTCCGGACATAGCCCAATTCTATTGGAAACTGAGTTGATTCAAATTTCGATAATGAATCGCGATGAGTACGAGAAACTAACTGACGCCGATGTAATTCAGGGCTGCTTGTGGACCCTGGTCAAGTAGGACTTTGAAGCCAGCTTCATCCAAAATCGCTCGCCCAAGTTCGATTGCTTTCGCTTCTTTGGATCCAGCGCCTGGTCCGATCACGACAAAGTCAGTATTTTTGGAAACTGAGCCAGATGCTTTACCGCCGCGGCTGGTAATTTCTAGGGCCGCACCATCACGAGTGAAGTCCACCAAAGTTCCAGTCACCACGATTGTTAAGCCAGCAAGCGGTTGCGGTCCAGATTCAACCTGGTCCTGCTCGAGTACAACCCCAGATTTTTTCCACTTCTTAATAATGTCCAAGTGCCAGTCTTGCGCAAACCACTGCTCGATAGTTTCAGCAATTGTTTGTCCGATTCCTTCTACTTGAGCAAGTTGGGATGCTGGCGCTTTTGAAATTTGATCCAAACTATTGAATTCCCGCGTGAGTGCTTGCGCAGTAGGTGGTCCAATGTGACGCATCGAAAGTGCACAGATAAATCGCCAAAGCGGCTTTGTTTTTGCAATTTCAAGTTGGGCAAGAAGTAGTTTTGCATTCTCGCCAAGTTCTCGATTTGCACCTTTGACAAAGAAATCACTTCGCTGCAGATCTTGCGCAGTTAACGCAAACAAATCTCCTTCGTCAGAAATAATTTTGTCTTCAAGGAGAGCCCGTGCTGCTTTTTCGCCAAGTCCTTCGATATCTAGCACGCTTCGAGAACCCAAGTGCTCTAACCTTCCGCGAAGTTGCGCCGGGCAACTTCGGGTATTTAAGCACCGTAGATCTTTATCGTCTTGTTTCTCAGTGGCTAGCTTGCTGCCGCACTCTGGGCACTTAGTTGGCATTTTGAATGCGCGTTCCGAGCCATCACGCAATTCCACGACAGGACCCAGAATTTCTGGAATTAC
>JBDNJO010000061.1:0-3660 GCA_041687715.1 Candidatus Nanopelagicales bacterium | reverse complement strand
TCAACAATTGCGCGTAAAACCGCTAATTTGCGCTCTTCCATGTCAACTCCTAACGGGGATGTCTGGCAGTCATACTGCTCGAGTGCCAGTCTAACTGTGGTTAAGCCCAGAGGCGGGCGACTAAGCCGTCGGCTAACAAGCGACCCTTATAGGTAAGGACTGCCTTCCCGTTCGCAAAGTCCGAGGCCTCCAGTAAGCCTTCGGTCACGGCTAACTTTGCCTCGACAATTCCAGCATCGGAAAGTACTTTAAGTTCCAAGCCTTCGCGAAGTCGCAAGCGCAACATTATTTCTTCATGTGCGATGTCAGTCGGTGCTAACAGTTCAAGGTCCGCAGTTGGTGAATTACCAGCATCGATTAATGCTGCCCAAGCTGCTGGATGCTTTACATTCCAAGACCTCGTGCCAGCGTTGTGGGCATGTGCCCCCGGTCCAATCCCAAGCCAATCTTGATTTTTCCAATAAGCGATGTTGTGTCGGCATTCCCCACCTAGTTTTGCCCAGTTACTAACTTCATACCAAGTCATTCCCATATTTTTTAACGCAGCATCAATAACTCCATAACGATGTGCAGCTACGTCATCACTTGGTTGCGCAACTTCACCGCGTGCAACGCGAGCTGCCAACTTTGTTCCAGGCTCAACGATTAAGGAATAAGCACTGACGTGGTCAACGTCTGCATTTGCAACATCATCTAAAGTCTGGGCTAAATCTTGTTCGGTTTCACCCGGTGTCCCATAAATTAAATCCACACTCACATGTTCAAATCCAGCTCTGCGCGCATCACTGATTGCTTGCCAAGTTTTTCCTGGTGTATGTGTGCGTTCCAAAATCTGCAACACATTACTGGCACTACTTTGGTGACCAAATGAGATTCGGGTAAAGCCACCATTACGCAAAGTCTCTAAATCCTCTAACGAAACCGAATCGGGATTTGCCTCAGTTGTAACTTCTGCATCATGTGCCAAACCGTAAGCGGATTTGGTTGCCGCCAGAATCCGCACCAAGTTTGTTGCTGAAATCATGGTTGGCGTTCCGCCACCAAAGAACACCGTACTAATTTGACGATCATCTGAAGGATTTTGATTTCGTAGCCAATCTATTTCTGCAATAACTCGATCTGGGTAGGTCGCAGTGGTTATCGACGTGCCATCACGTTGCAGTTCAGCAGCGGTGTAAGTGTTGAAGTCACAATATCCACAACGCGATGCACAAAATGGAATGTGAATGTATGCGCTTAGGGTACGCATTGGTTATTTTAGGTACCCAGAAACTCGAGTCCGCATCTCTTTCGGAAGGTCGGGGCACGCAATTACGCGCGCCAACCTATCCGCATCACGATCGCCTGCGACCAATAAAAATACATCACAGACTGTGACGCCGTGGTCTGGTGTAGCTACGATTTCGATTTCATCGCCTGCCGCTAATGTGCCAGCATCCAAAACTTGAAAATATGTGCCTGGCATACCTTCTGCAGTGAAGCGCTTAACCCACTTGTCAACATTCATCCAGCGCGCAAAGGTGCCACATGGAATTCTGGGTCCAGTAACCTGCAATCTTGTGGAACCTATTTGCCACACTTGACCGATCACCGCATTTGTAACATCAATGCCTGTGGTCGTTAAATTTTCGCCGAACTTTCCAGTGGGAATTTCAATTCCAAGTTCAGCTTCCCACCATTGGTAATCCTCAATTGCGTACGCATAAACAGCCTGTTCCGGCATACCGTGATTCGGTATGTCAGCGCGCTTATCTCCTGCAACGCCAGCAGTTGTGACTTCTCGCGCGTCACTAACTGAACGTTTATCAATTGCAGTTACTCCAACTTCGCCACCAATGTCTGGGATTAGAGCATTCATAACGTTGAGCGAAATAACTTGGGCACTCATTATTTCGCCTTAGCTTTTGCGCCATTGTCATCAGTTGAAAGTGCAGCAATGAAAGCCTCCTGTGGAACTTCTACCCGGCCCACCATCTTCATGCGCTTCTTGCCTTCCTTCTGCTTTTCCAGAAGTTTACGTTTTCGCGAAATATCGCCGCCGTAACACTTTGCCAAAACATCTTTTCGAATCGCTCGAATCGTCTCCCGCGCAATAATGCGTGCTCCAATTGCTGCTTGAATTGGAACTTCGAATTGCTGACGAGGAATGAGGTCCTTTAACTTTGCAGCCATGGCTAAGCCGTAGTTATATGCCTTGTCACGGTGCACGATTGCACTAAATGCGTCCACTGGGTCGCCATGGAGCAAAATGTCGACCTTAACTAAATCTGCACTCTGTTCACCGGTTGGTTCGTAGTCAAGTGAGGCATAGCCACGCGTCTTGGACTTTAGCTGATCAAAGAAATCAAATACGATCTCAGCCAGTGGCAAGGTGTAACGCATTTCAACTCGGTCTTCAGATAAGTAATCCATGCCTAACAAAGTGCCTCGCCTAGTTTGGCAAAGGTCCATGATTGATCCAACGAATTCACTTGGCGTAAGGATTGTCGAACGAACTATAGGCTCATTGACCTCTGCAATTTTTCCACCTGGAAACTCACTTGGGTTCGTAACAATGATTTCTTTACCGTCATCCATTACTACTCGGTAAACCACATTCGGCGCAGTTGAAATTAATTCAAGATTAAATTCGCGCTCGAGACGCTCACGAACAATTTCTAAGTGCAGTAGGCCCAAGAAGCCACAGCGAAATCCAAAACCAAGTGCTACTGAAGTTTCTGGTTCATAAACTAAGGCAGCATCATTGAGTTTAAGTTTGTCGAGTGCCTCACGCAGTTCTGGATAGTCTGATCCATCAAGTGGGTAAAGTCCCGAGAACACCATAGGGACTGGATCGCGATATCCACCAAGTGATTGCGTTGCCGGATTCGCTGCCAACGTGACGGTGTCGCCCACCCTTGATTGACGCACATCTTTTACACCAGTGATCAAGTAACCAACTTCGCCAACACCAATCGCAGATGACGCGACTGGATCAGGAGAGATTACGCCAACTTCTAAAGTTTCATGTGTTTCGCCAGTGCTCATCATCTTGATGCGATCACGATGTGGGATCCTGCCATCAATAACTCGCACGTAAGTAACGACACCTCGATAAGTGTCGTAAACCGAATCAAAAATTAATGCGCGAGCTGGCGCAGTTGGATCACCAACAGGTGCTGGCACTTGCCGGACAATTTCGTTTAGTAGTGCTTCAACACCCACACCAGTCTTCGCGCTGACCTTAAGCACGGTATCTGGATCACAACCAATAATGTGTGCGATCTCGGCAGCATACTTTTCTGGCTGCGCTGCCGGAAGATCAATTTTGTTAAGCACTGGAATGATGGTGAGATTATTTTCTAAAGCCAGATAAAGATTCGCAAGAGTCTGTGCTTCGATGCCTTGAGCTGCGTCAACAAGTAAAACTGCGCCTTCGCAGGCAGCCAAGCTGCGACTAACTTCATATGTGAAGTCCACGTGTCCCGGAGTGTCAATTAAATTCAAAACATAGGTTTCGTTGTCGTCTGCCACAAAGGGCAAGCGAACTGCTTGGCTCTTAATGGTGATACCGCGTTCGCGCTCAATATCCATACGGTCCAAGTACTGCGCGCGCATGTGCCGCGGATCCACGATTTCGGTGATCTGTAGCATTCGATCCGCCAAGGTTGACTTGCCATG
>JBDNJO010000060.1:0-9948 GCA_041687715.1 Candidatus Nanopelagicales bacterium | reverse complement strand
TGGCGCTGAGGTCATTTCTGACTTGAGCTAAGTTACGCATTCACTAATGTGCGCAAGGTCTCCCTTGTTGTTGCATCAATTCAGGGAATGCGATTAATCCCATCGGATACGGTACCCCTAGAGGTATATGCAGATGTTGCAAATCCCGTTGGAGCTGGTTGCAGTGCAAAAAATCTCGGGTCTTATTTTCACAATCGTTTCAGTAGTCGGTCTATCTGCTTGTTCAAGCAGTGAATCACCAAATGCTTCACTGCCTTCTGTTGTTGCGCCTAGTGCTGCGGCATCTAGCGCCCAAAGTCCGCAGGTCGAACCTTCAGCTGACGCGGCGCAACTTCCAGATGTTTCAGCGCCAGAAGCTGTTCTTGCTGATAGCGATGCAGTTATTGCCTGGGAAGCTCTTATGAGCCCAGTGGGCGAGTACGCAGCCGCTGCCATGTATCAAGCAGTCATCGATAAATTTGGTGCAGTTGAACCTTACGTAACGATCAAAGCGGCCGAAGAACGTCACATCTCAGCATTGACGCGACAACTTGTTGCATTTGGAGTTGACGTTCCACAAAATCCATATCTTGGTGTCGTGGCAGCCCCTGCTGATCTAACCGCTGCCGCACAAGCGTGGGCAATCGGCGAGATTGATAACGTCGTGATGTATGACAAATGGCTCGCGAGCGCTTCTGGATATAATTTGATTAGAGTTTTAAACAACTTAAGAATCTCATCCTTAGAATCGCATTTACCAATGTTTGCATTGGCTGCGCAAAACGATGGAGTTCTCACTGCCGAGCAAATGACTGCCATTAGAACTGGATAATTACCATGCCTGGCGGGCGCGAGTTCGCCAGGTAAGTAGGCGAGTAGATCTTGCTTAGAATTGGTTAGTGACTTCTGATCTGGACCTTTCCCCAAGCTTGGGCGCAACCTACGAGGTGCGAACTATGGGCTGCCAAATGAATGTCCATGACTCTGAACGCTTTGCAGGCCTATTGGATTCCGCTGGTTACAACCCAGTTGTCGAAGGCCAAGACCCTGACATCATCGTGTTTAATACCTGCGCTGTGCGCGAGAACGCAGCAAACAAGCTTTATGGCTCACTTAGCCAACTCGTGCCACTTAAAGAGAAGAACCCAAAACTTCAAATTGCTGTGGGCGGATGTTTGGCGCAAAAAGATCGCGGCGAAATCATTGCGCGCGCTCCGTATGTGGACGTGGTTTTTGGAACCCACAACATGGATGCGTTGCCAGTTTTATTGGAACGTGCGCGAATTGAGAAAGAATCCCAAGTTGAGATTCTAGAATCCTTGGAAGTTTTCCCATCAACATTGCCCGCACGCCGCGACGCTGCGCATTCGGCGTGGGTTAGCATCAGCGTTGGTTGCAATAACACTTGTACGTTTTGTATTGTCCCAGCGCTTCGCGGCCGCGAGAAGGATCGTCGCCCCGCTGACATCCTGAATGAAATTAAAGTTTTAGTAGATCAAGGCGTATTAGAAATTACTTTGCTTGGCCAAAACGTAAATGCTTATGGCATTGAATTTGGCGATCGCAATGCTTTCTCAGATTTATTACGCACTTGCGGGGAAATCAAGGGATTAGAACGCGTGCGCTTCACTAGTCCGCACCCACGCGATTTCACTGACAATGTGATCGATGCGATGGCCAGTACTTGGAATGTGATGCCACATCTTCACATGCCGATGCAATCAGGCAGCGATCGAATTTTGCAGTTGATGCGCCGGTCTTATCGCCAAGATAAATACTTAGGCATCATCGAGCGCGTGCGAGCAGCGATGCCCGATGCTGCGATCACTACCGACATCATTACTGGCTTCCCTGGTGAAACCGAAGAAGATTTCCAACACACTCTGGATGCGATTCGCCAAGCGCGATTCTCCGGCGCATTCACTTACCAATATTCAAAGCGTCCTGGCACACCAGCAGCAACTATGCCGGACCAAGTGCCCCAAGATGTAATTCAAGATCGCCACGTACGTCTAGTTGAATTGCAAAATTCAATCGCGTGGGATGAGAACAAGAAATTTGTTGGCAAGCAAATTGAAGTAATGGTGGCAACTGGTGAGGGTCGCAAAGATGAAAGCACTGGCCGCGTAAGTGGCCGAGCTCGCGATTTCCGTCTTGCTCACGTAACTCGTACTGACATCCACGGCGTTGAACATAATTTGCGCCCAGGCGATGTAATTGTCGCGGAAGTAACGCACGCTGCGCCCTTTAACTTGTTGGCTGACAAATTGATTTCAGTTCGTAAAACAATTGCTGGCGATAATTTTGAAGCCGGACAATTACCCCAGACTCCTGGTGTGATGTTGGGAATGCCAACAATTCAAGTTAAGTAAGTTTCATGTCGCAAAACACTTCCGAGCAACCCGTTTTTGTAATTCTTGGACCAACCGCTGTTGGCAAAACCGAATTATCACTTGATCTTGCCGAGCTTATTGACGCAGAAATTATTAATGCAGATTCAATGCAGCTTTATCGCGGCATGGACATCGGTACCGCAAAACTTCCAATGCCCCAGCGCCGGGGGATCGCTCATTACATGCTCGACATTTTGGATGTTACCGAGCTGGCAAATGTTTCGGATTATCAAATTCGCGGGCGACAAGTAATAAACGAAATCCAAGCTCGCGGCAAACGCGTAGTAGTTGTTGGCGGCTCAGGATTATTTATTCAAGCGCTGCTAGAAGACATGCAATTCCCGCCGGGCGACCCACTTGTTCGCACTCGGCTAGAACAAGAAACTGAAGAGCTTGGTCTGGCTGCGATGTATGCAAAGTTAATGGAATTTGATTCGCAAGCTGGGGCAAGAGTGAATCCCGCAAATGCCCGCCGTGTTATTCGAGCGCTGGAAGTAATTGAAGTTACTGGGCAAGCTCCCGTGACCTCGCTCGTTGCTCTGCCAATTGTGGTACCAAGTATTCGAGTGGGACTTCGCCGCCCGCGTCCAGAATTAGACGAGCGAATCACGACTCGTGTGACTCAGATGTGGGGGCAAGGTTTTGAAGCTGAAGTACAGGGACTAATTGCGGCTGGATTGCGCGAGGGAGTCACTGCGCGAAAGGCACTGGGTTACGCCCAGATTCTGGCAGCCCTGGACGGGCAGTATCCAATGAGCGATGCCCCAGAGCGAACTGTGATTGCAACTAGGCAGTTTGCCCGCCGCCAAGACTCTTGGTTTGGCCGCGATGCTTCGATCATTTGGCGCGATGCCAATACGCTCTCGGCGCAGGATGTTGTAGCGCTAGGTAGTTGAGGATCTCAGGCTGCCTTAGAGCGCGCGAGGTAGAATATCGACAATGACATCTTCTGGAACGCCTTTTCGTAAGGGCCATGGCACGGGTAATGATTTCATCGTGGTTAGTGGCCTCGATGGTTTGGAAGTGTCCCCAAAACAAGCAATTTCATTATGTGATCGCCATTTAGGTATTGGCGCTAATGGCATTTTGCGAGTTGCCAATGCCAGCGAGTTTTCCAGTGAATTTGATTTAGCGGACGCAAGTTACTTCATGGACTACACAAACGCTGATGGCTCTAAGAGCGCAACTTGTGGCAATGGCTTACGAGTTTTCGCGCGTTACTTAGTTGAGGCCGGCTTAGAAAAACGCGGTCAATTTCAGATCGGTACTCGCGCTGGCGCAGTTGCCGTTGAAATCTCGGAAACTGATGCTGATTTTGCGAACATTGCAATCACCATGGGTTCGCTTTCTCTTGGTCCGATGGATGTCACCGTAAGCACAGAGTCCGGTTCGTGGCCCGCAGTTTGTCTTGGCGGAATGAATAACCACGCAGTGAGCGTTGTAAGTGATGTTGCTGATGCGGGATCCTTAACGCAGATCCCAACAGCGCTGCCAGATGAAACATATCCAGATGGCGTAAATTTTGAATTCATTGCTCCCATTTCCCCAAAACACATCTCTATGCGCACCCATGAACGCGGAGTGGGCGAGACTTTGTCCTGTGGTTCAGGTGCGTGCGCTGCGGCTTACGTTCACGCCACTAGCAATAACTTAAATGCCCCGTGGACGGTGCAAGTAGATGTACTTGGCGGCACAGTATTTGTTGATAGCTCAGTAGATGGCACTTTAACTTTGCGTGGCCCGGCGCAATTTGTCGCAAGTGGCACAATCGAGTCTCACTCGTGGCAGAACTGATTTAGATGAGTGAATCTTTTGATCCGCGCTTTCAAGAATTAGAGTTAGGCGAACAAACTACTGGCGAACTGGATTTAGAAGCGCGCTCTGGACTTCGCCGTGTTGCTGGCTTATCGACTGAACTCCAAGACGTAACTGAAGTTGAGTACCGCCAACTACGTCTTGAAAAAGTTGTGTTGATTGGTGTGTGGACTGATGGCGACTTTGATGAAACCCAAAGATCACTTGGTGAGCTCGCGCAATTGGCCGAGACCGCTGGATCCCAAGTCTTAGATGTCTTAGTGCAGCGCCGCGACCGGCCAGATCCAGCAACTTACATTGGCTCGGGCAAATTACAAGAACTACATCAAATCGTCATGGCAACTGGCGCTGACACCGTTATTTGTAACGGAGAGCTGTCACCATCTCAACTTTCCAAGATGGAAAAAGTTGTAAAAGTAAAAGTCATTGATCGCACTTGGTTAATTCTTGATATTTTTGCCCAACATGCCCGCAGCCGCGAAGGTAAAGCCCAAGTGAGCCTGGCCCAGATGCAATACATGTTGCCAAGATTGCGCGGTTGGGGCGATGCCTTGTCCCGTCAGTCCGGTGGCATCGGTACTCGCGGCCCAGGTGAAACCAAACTTGAATCAGATCGCCGTCGCATCGGTAAATCCATGTCAAAGCTTCGCCGCGAGATTAAAGAAATGGGTGTTGCGCGCAACACTCAGCGCGCCCAGCGCCGGCGCAGCAATGTGCCATCAGTTGCTATCACTGGTTACACCAATGCGGGCAAATCAAGTTTGCTTAATTGCTTAACTTCAGCCGGTGTGCTGGTTGAGAATGCGCTCTTTGCAACTCTTGATCCAACAGTTCGCCAAGCCAAGACTCCAGGTGGACGAGAGTTCACCCTGGCCGACACTGTTGGGTTCGTGCGCGACTTGCCCCATCAACTTGTGGAAGCCTTTCGTTCAACGCTGGAAGAAGTTGGCGCAAGCGATTTGATCTTGCACGTAGTAGATGGCAGTGACCCAGATCCCGAAGGTCAGTTATCAGCAGTTCGTAAAGTCCTGGCTGACATTGATGCTCACAAGATTCCAGAATTAGTTGTTATAAATAAAGCAGATGCAGCGGATTCGTTTGTGATTGATCGCTTAAGGCTACGCGAGAAGAACTCCATTGCTATCTCAGCGCTATCGGGCACAGGGATACCTGAATTGCTCGATTTAATTGAAAAGCTGCTGCCACATCCACAAATTGATATCAAGGCAACGATTCCTTATGACCGCGGAGATTTACTTGCTAGGGCTTACCGAGAAGGAAATGTGCTTTCTCGAACTGACACTGAGGTCGGTACGGTCATCATTGCCAAAGTGCCGCAGCCACTTGCGAACGTGTTGGAGGATTACGGTGGCTAAATCCGCAAAGACAGATCAGGATCCAATCTCGCAGGCGCTGGCAAGTGTGGTCGAGACTATCGGCGGCACACCGCGCGAAGGCCAAATTCAAATGGCTAAAGCTGTTGAAAATGCGATGGAATCAAATGAGCATTTGTTGGTTCAGGCTGGCACTGGAACTGGAAAATCACTTGGCTATTTAGTCCCGGCAATCATGCGAGCCGGCAAAGGGGTAAAACCAGATGGCACAAATCGCAGCGTGATCGCAACGGCAACCCTTGCCTTGCAACGTCAGTTAGTCGAACACGATTTGCCAGCTGCTGTTGAAGCGCTTTCTGACAAGACGCAGAATTCGGTAAGTTACGCAGTACTTAAGGGTCGCCACAACTACATCTGCCTCGATAAGTTCAATCGCACTGATGTGGACTCCGCCGATGATGGAGAACAAGAGCTGTTTCAAACTTCAACTTCGGTACTAGCTAAACAAGCCAAGAAACTTCGCCAGTGGGTTGACCTCACTTCCACCGGGGATCGCGATGATTATGAACACGAACTGGACTCTAGGTTGTGGCGCTCAATGTCAGTATCTGGGCGCGAATGTGTGGGGGCGTCCAAGTGTGCGTGGGGTGAGGATTGTTTTGCGGAAAAAGCTCGAACCACAGCGCATGCCAGCGACATTGTTGTTACTAACCACGCACTACTTGCCATTGACATCCTAGAAAATCTGCCGATCCTGCCAGATCACGACACTGTGATCATCGATGAAGCCCATGAACTTGTGGATCGAACCACTAACGCGCTGGCGGGCTTCCTTGATGTTGCCACCATGGGACGAGCAACGGGAATGGCGCGTAAATTCATTCAGCCTTCAACGCATGATCGAATGATGGAAGTTGCTGACGATTTAGGTTTGGCCCTGGAAAGTTATGACCGCGAGGGCACCACGACTCGAGTGCAAGGTTTTGAAGGTCAGTTATTAAATGGCTTAACCGCAGTGCGCGATGTCTACAAGATTGCCCAAGCCGAAATGACAACTTCTTCCCAAGATGAATCAGATGTTGCTGCCTCCAAGCAGCGCGCGAAAGCAGCAGTTAAGGATGTCTTTGATGTTGCCGCTGAATTGATCAGCGCTGATGAACATAGCGTGACTTGGATTGATGTCTCGCGTACTGCAGTGCTGCATCATGCGCCACTTTCAGTTGCCGGATTCTTAGGCGAGGCACTCTTTGGTCAAAACACAATTATTTTGACCAGTGCCACTTTGGCAGTTGCTGGGTCCATGGATTCAACTGCTAAAACAGTTGGACTTGGCGAAGCTGGTTGGACTGGTCTTGATGTTGGCAGTCCCTTTGATTACAGCAAACAAGGAATTTTATATTGCCCATCTCATTTACCGCCGCCATCATCAAGTGGGGTAGCCGAAGAAGCCTTAGATGAACTTGGCGATTTGATCGATGCTGCGGGCGGGCGAACACTTTCGCTGTTTTCTTCGTGGCGTGGAGTCGAGCGAGCTGAGGAATATTTAAATGTTCGCTTCAAAGGACGCAGCGACCGGCCAATAATTGTCGCGCGAAAAGGCGACTCAGTTGCTGACTTAGTTCGCAGGTTTAAAGAAACGCCAGAATCGAGCTTGCTTGGTACTGTTTCACTTTGGCAAGGCATTGATGTCCCAGGCAACACTTGCACATTAGTAACGATCGATCGCATCCCGTTTCCGCGTCCCGATGATCCTGTGATGGCAGCGCGTTCGGCTCGCGTGGATGACGCTGGCGGCAGCGGCTTTAGATCGGTGTCACTACCTCGCGCAGCGCTCTTACTTGCCCAAGGTGTTGGCCGACTAATTCGTAGCACTGAGGATCGGGGAGTCGTAGCGGTATTAGATTCGCGCTTAGCTAATTCGGGTTATGGCAGCACGCTTCGTAAATCGCTTCCGAACCTGTGGTGGACAACGGATAAGGCAGCCGTGCTTTCTGCGCTAGAGCGCCTCGATGAAACAGCTAGCAATCCAGCTAGCTAATTGCTGATAAGTTTGTCTAATGGTTTTACTGAATCGCGCCAATCGCAAAGCGAGTTTGCTATTCGCGTCGTTGGCATTGGTACTAACTGCTTGTGGCGGTTCTGACACATCAGCTGATGCAAGCGTGGCGCCAAGCGCGGATCCTGGAGTTGCTGGTCCAACTGCTTACACCGCTGACGAAAAGGCTTACCTCGACGACATTAAGAATGCTGATCTGGCTGCAAGCATTTACTTGTCAGCAACTAACTACATTGAAATCGGCGCAACCGTTTGTAATGGTTTAAAGCAAGACATCACCCTTGATGAAATTCTCAGCGCGCTAGCAAGCTCAGGGAAAGACAATGGGCTAAATGAAAATCAGCGAACTGAATTTAGTCTTTATACCTCAGCTGCAGCAGTAATCTTTCTTTGCCCAGATCAAAAAGAGAAATACAAACGCGATTCTTAAACATCAAGACATAAAAAGAAGCACTGCTGGACCAAGTTCCAACTAGCGCTTCTTTTTAGTTACGGCTGCGAAACCGAAGTCTGTATTCTGTTTTGAAATCAGATCTTGCGAAGAACTGAAACTACTTTGCCCATGATGGTTGCATGGTCGCCAGCAAGTGGTTCATACGCTGGATTATGTGGCATTAACCAAACATGACCATCACGCTTCTTGAAAGTCTTAACGGTTGCTTCATCATCAAGTAGCGCAGCAACTATGTCGCCGTTCTCACAAGTTGGCTGACGACGAACAACAACAAAGTCGCCATCGCAAATCGCGGCATCAATCATTGAATCGCCAGAAACTTTAAGCATGAACAATTCGCCTTCGCCAACAAGTGACTTAGGTAGTGGGAATATTTCTTCTACCGCTTGTTCTGCCAAGATCGGTCCACCGGCAGCAATGCGACCAACAAGTGGCACGTACGCCGCAGCTGGATGCAAGTCGCCTTCGCGCAGATGATCTGGCACGCCAACAACATCTTGGCTGAGCACATCAAGCGCGCGCGCGCGAGTGGCGTCGCGATTAATGAAACCTTTTTTCTGCAGGACACCTAATTGGTGCTGCACACTCGAAGGACTAGCTAGGCCAACAGCGTCAGCGATTTCGCGAACACTTGGTGGGTAGCCGCGCTCGGCAGTTGTGGATGTGATCATGTCCATAATCAATCGCTGCCGGGCAGTTAAGCCATCTGAGCTCTCAGGGCCATCTGGCAGGGATAAGATCTGGGCGCCTGATTCCGGGGTGTTCGAATCATTCTTAGCCATGATTTACCAATTTTCTGATCAATTTTCGTTATTTCAATGGGTTTCTTGCGGTTAGTGCAGGTCTTGATAGGAACAGATTAGAACACTTTGGATGTATATTCAAACATTTGTTCGAAAGAACTTGCAAAGTGTCGGACCTTGGGTGTAGAAATAGAACATACGTTCGATTAGAACACTTGTTCGAATCTTACGGATAGACCACCCGGTCGGCAACTTCCTCAAATCAAGGAGAAATACCATGGCTCTAGTAACTGCCACCCCAGCACTTTCTATCCAGCGAGCCGCTGTTCGACCAGTTCGCCCGGCTCAATCTGGCGTGAAACTAACCGTTCGCGGCCGACGTTTGGTGGCTTTACTTGCCCTGCTACCAATCGTTGTGGCCTTCCTATTAATAGGTACACGTTCAGCCCAAGCTGAAACTTCAAAGCCAACGACCGCGATCATCAAAGTTGAAGCGGGTCAAAGCCTTTGGGATGTTGCAGTAGCGATTGCTCCAAATGAAGATCCGCGCAGCACAATCTGGACCATTCGCGCACTTAATGGCCTTGAAACAAGTGAGATTCAGTCCGGCCAAGCGCTGATAGTGCCTGCAAACTAACTTTTACTTCTTGGTGTAGTGGAAAAACTACATGAAACATAGAAATTGCTGAATAACGCTCCGATTTGTCTGCCCAGGCATCCCACACTTGGAGATTTTCCAGCAGTAGCGTGAATCGACGGCCCACACCGTGTGAACCGCCTCTATGCAATAGGAGTATTTCATGTCAACACAACATGCCTCTGTTGCTGAGCATTTAGCGAGCTTGGGCTATAAATCCGAGTTCAAGCGAGAAATGACGCTTTGGCAAAATTTCTCACTTGGCTTCACATATCTATCTCCAGTAGTTGGTGTCTACAGCCTTTTTGCGCTGGCACTTGCAGCTGGCGGGCCGCCGATGTTCTGGTGGATTGCAATTTGTGGCATCGGCCAGTTCTTAGTTGCCCTTGTCTTTAGCGAGATCGTTTCCCAATATCCAATCGCCGGCGGTGTTTACCCATGGGCCAGACGGCTTTGGGGTAAGGGATACGCCTGGATGACTGGTTGGGTTTATGGCTTTGCGCTAATTGCAACCATTGCCTCTGTTACATATGGCGC
>JBDNJO010000059.1:0-3662 GCA_041687715.1 Candidatus Nanopelagicales bacterium | reverse complement strand
CAAGCCTCCTGGAAAATGGCGCCAGCAATTGCAGCTGGTTGCACTTTTGTAATTAAGCCAAGTGAATTAACGCCCACAACTACTTCCATGATGATGGATGTGTTTAGTGAAGCAGGTTTACCGGCGGGAGTTGCAAATCTAATTCTTGGATCTGGCGCAGTTGCGGGTGGTCCACTTAGCACTCATCCAGGTGTCGACATGGTTTCCTTCACGGGCAGTTTGGCAACAGGCAAACGCCTGATGATTAATGCGGCTGAGACTATTAAGCGCGTTGCGTTAGAGCTTGGCGGCAAGAACCCAAATATTATTTTTGCTGATGCTGATCTTGATGCTGCTATCGATAATGCCTTGACTGCTGTGTTCTTGCATTCCGGTCAGGTCTGTTCCGCGGGAGCACGTCTGCTTGTAGAGCGTAAAGTTCATGATCAAGTAGTTACTGAAATTGCGCGTCGCGCTGATTTAATTCGACTTGGTGGCGCAACTGACCCAGAGGCCGAAACCGGCGCATTAATAAGCGCAGCACACCGCGACAAAGTTGAACGTTATGTTGCGGATGCCTTAGCTGAAGGCGCGGTATTGCGCGCCGGCGGCATGCGTCCTGAAGGATCCAAGTATGCCGACGGCTTCTTTTATCGCCCGACTGTGCTCGATAACTGCACAACTGAAATGCATTGCGTGCAAGATGAATCTTTCGGTCCGATTCTGACGGTGGAAGTTTTCGATACTGAAGATGAGGCGATCAAACTTGGCAATGACACTATCTTCGGACTAGCTGGCGCAGTCTGGACCACAGATTCTGACAAGGCACAACGCGTTGCCCGCCAGCTACGACATGGCACAATTTGGATCAACGATTACCACCCATATGTTGCACAAGCCGAATGGGGCGGATTTAAGCAATCTGGAAACGGTCGCGAACTTGGCGAGGCTGGACTCGCAGAGTACTTAGAACACAAACATATCTGGCAAAATCTAGCCCCGGCGCCATCGAAGTGGTTTGTGCCAAAGGAAAGGAAATTAAATGTCTGAAAGTACAAGTGCGATATCAGTAAAAAATCTCTGGCAGGTTTTTGGTCCTAATCCCGACAAAATTGTTGGTAGTCCTGACGCAGCATTGCCGCGAGCTGAACTTCGAGAAAAAACTGGCAACACAGCCGCAGTACGTGATGTGTCATTTGAAGTTGCGCCAGGTGAGGTTTTCGTTGTTATGGGCTTGTCGGGATCAGGTAAGTCAACCTTGGTTCGTTGTCTAACGCGTTTGATTGAACCAGCTGCCGGCAGCGTTGTAATGAATGGTGAAGATGTATTAAAAGCATCTCCGGCTCGCTTGCGCGAACTTCGCCGAACTCAATTTTCTATGGTGTTTCAAAACTTTGGATTACTTCCACATCGAAAAGTAATCGACAATATCGCTTTTGCGCTCGAGGTAAATGGGATTAACAAAGAGCAACGCCACGCGCGGGCAAACGAAGTAATTGAACTTGTGGGATTGCAAGGCTTCGCACAGGCTTATCCTGAGCAACTTTCTGGCGGCATGCAACAACGTGTTGGCTTGGCTCGCGCGTTAGCCGTGGATCCAGAAGTTATGTTCTTGGATGAACCTTTTTCAGCGCTGGATCCACTTATCAGGCGCGACATGCAAGCTGAAGTTATGCGGTTACATGAAGAGCTTGGAAAGACCATGGTTTTCGTTACCCACGATTTAGCCGAGGCGTTGCGCGTTGGGGATCGTATTGCAATTATGCGCGATGGCGCCGTGGTTCAGATGGGTACTGCCGAAGAACTTATTGCAAATCCAGCTGATGACTACGTGGCTGACTTCACTCGCGATGTACCTAAATCACATGTATTAACAGTTCGTACAATCGCTCGACCACTTGCAGAAAATGAAACCGCAACTGGTCGCACTATCCCTGCAAGCACCATAATCCGTGATGCCACAGCTGCGATTTTGGACGCTGATGGGCCAGTTGCAGTTGTTGACGGCAGTACCACACTTGGCGTTATCACCGCGCGCGATGTATTACTGCTCGTCGGAGGCGGTAGTCACGGATGAGTGAAACCAAAGAATCAATTTTTATTGCAACGCCAAAAAGACTTAAGCGTGGTTGGCTAATTGCAATACTTTTTGCTGCTTGGGTTTTGCTCGCCAAAGTTTTTCAAGGTAAGGCAACATTAGTGTTGCCAGTTCCAGAAGACACTGGCGTTACCACATGGGTAGGAAGTCTCGCAGCAGCAATTCGAGGTAACAGATCAGATGGCGCAGCATTCAAATACTTCTTTAATCCCGTGCGCGAATTCATTGATGGGTTCGTAACTTCCATTCGTGAAATAATTGCAATTCCCACAGAAAACTCCAGCATCCCAATGCTTGGTTGGCTTGGCGTTATCGCAGTAATTGGATTTTTAGTCTATGCAGCCTCGCAGTTGCGAATGGCAATTGCTGCAGTCGCGTTAATTTTCGCATGTGGCGCACTCGGACTTTGGACTGACTCTATGGACACTCTGGCTATGACGCTAGCGGCCGTTTTATTGTCTTTATTGATTGGAATCCCGGTTGGCATTTGGGCTGGACTTTCCGATCGCGTTCTAAAAGCCGTAACTCCTATTTTGGATTTAGCTCAAATTCTGCCGACCTTGGTGTACCTTGCTCCGTTAGCGTTGTTCTTTTTGATTGGTCCCGCTTCTGCCACTATTGCAACTATGGTTTACAGCATTCCAATTGCTGTTCGCTTAACTGCTTTTGGGATTCGAGGTGTACCGGTAAGTCCAGTTGAGGCTGGCACCTCCATGGGTACAACTAAAATACAATTGCTCAAAAAAATTCAATTACCTATGTCTTCGCGCACAATCATATTAGGTATCAACCAAACTGTTATGGCAGCTTTGTCGTTCGTAGTCATTGCAGCTTTGATTGGTGCACCAGGATTAGGTAAACCAGTTCTGGAAGCCTTGATCATTCGAGATGTGGGCGGAGGCTTTGTTGCTGGAATTGCGGTTGTGCTCATCGCAATTATGTTGGATCGAAGTACTTCAGCCGCTATTTCAGTCGATGACTCATTTGTGCCTGCTTCGGCTAGAGCTCGAAAGCGTCGCAAACTAGGTCTAGTCTCAGCAGGACTTGCGACCATAATTTGTATCGCTTTGTCACGACAGCTACCTTGGGCTGCTTATTTTCCAGAACAAATAGACATCAGTAAGCCAGTTGCAAATGCTACGGATTCATTCATCATTTGGGTCACTGAAAATCTTGAATTCCTAACTTCAGGCTTAGCCAAGGTGGTAACAGTTGGAATTCTAAATCCACTTGAAAGCGTGCTTTCAAACTCACCTTGGTTCTTAACGGTAACGATGATTGCATCGCTATCACTAATCCTCGGCGGAATTCGATCTGCCATAGTTACCACTTCTTTACTGCTTGCCATTGTTGTAAGTGGGCTTTGGTTTGACACCATGATTACATTCACGCAAACCATAGTTGCAACGCTGCTCACTATGGTCATTGGCATTGTGGTTGGGGTCTGGATCGGGCGCAGTACCCGTGCCGAGCGTGTTTTGCGACCGATTCTAGACGCCGGGCAAACTCTGCCTGCATTCGTATATTTAATTCCAATGCTTGGCTTCTTTGGACCATCCAGATTCACTGCCATCGCCACTGGAAT
>JBDNJO010000005.1:0-5791 GCA_041687715.1 Candidatus Nanopelagicales bacterium | reverse complement strand
CACCACAAGTTCCTACTTTGGTCACTCAATTGGCAAGCAAATCGCCTACGCCTGGTTGCCTATCGGTCACACGACATTAGGCACCCACGTAACCGTTAAATATTTTGATTCGGTGTATCCAGCTGTAGTCAGTGATGACCCTCAGTTCGATGCCTCAATGTCTAGACTGCGCTCGTAAACGCCCAAAGATAGGATCAAAAACATGGCTTCAATGACTCGCAGGCGTTCTGCTGAACTTCCTGATCACCCTGATTTTCTATGGGCAACTGACATCACACCAAAAAAGGCTTACGACGTAATAATCATCGGCGCAGGTGGTCACGGTCTTGCTACTGCTTATTACTTAGCCAAGAATCACGGCATAACCAATGTCGCGATTTTAGAAAAGGGTTGGTTAGCTGGTGGCAACATGGGACGAAACACCACCATTATTCGTTCAAACTATTTGTGGGATGAATCCGCTGGAATTTACGATCACTCACTCAAGCTTTGGGAGAACTTAGAAGAAGAAGTTGGCTATGAAATGTTCTTTAGCCAACGTGGGGTTATGACACTTGCGCACAGCGTGAGTGACGTTCGATCCAAGCAACGCAACTATTATGCAAACTACGTAAACGACGTGGACAGCGTCTGGTTAACCCCAGAGGAAATTAAAGAAATCGCACCGATTGTCAATATCAGTGAAGACATTCGTTATCCAGTCATGGGCGCTACCTACCAAGCACGTGGCGGCATCGCAAAACATGACTGGGTGGCATGGGGTTTTGCCAAAGCAGCCGCCGATATGGGTGTTGACATTATTCAGGGCTGCGAAGTCACTGGATTTAACATCGTTGATGGCAAAATTCAAGGTGTAAAGACAAATCTCGGCGACATCGCTGCTGGCAAAGTTGGCATGGTTGCCGCCGGACACACCTCAGTGCTTGCTGACATGGCTGGTTTTGATGTTCCACTACAGAGTCGCCCACTTCAAGCCCTGGTTTCTGAACTTCTCGAGCAAGTCCTGGACACTGTCATCATGTCTGGGGCTGTGCACGTTTACGTTAGCCAAGCCCACAAGGGCGAACTTGTAATGGGCGCTGGAACCGATTCATACAACTCTTATGCCCAGCGCGGTGGCTTCCATGTTGTTGAGCACCAACTAGCAGCTGCGTGCGAGTTATTTCCGATCTTTGAACGCGCTCACATGCTTCGCACTTGGGGCGGAATCGTCGACATCTCACCAGATGCCTCTCCGATCATTGGCTTAACCCCAGTTGAAAATCTATTCATCAACTCAGGTTGGGGTACCGGCGGATTCAAGGCCACGCCTGGATCTGGTTGGGTTATGGCCGCAACTATTGCAAATGGTGAACCAGACAAATTGGCTAAACCTTACGCCCTTGACCGATTCGTTTCAGGTCATTTAATCGATGAGCACGGCGCTGCCGGCGTAGCCCACTAAGGAATAGTTATGCTAAACATCCCTTGCCCATACTGCGGCCCGCGCGACGAAACTGAGTTTCATTATGGCGCGCAAGCGCACGTTGCATACCCAGAAAGTCCTAAAGATCTCACCGATGAACAATGGGCTAAATTCGTCTTCATAAAGTCCAATCCGAAAGGTTGGCTTGCCGAGCGTTGGGTGCATAACTCTGGATGTCGTCGCTGGTTTAATGTGTGGCGAAACACTGCGACCCACGAATTTGGTCCTTCTTATAAACCATTCACCCAACAACCAAAGAGTCCAGCATGAGCAACGTAACTTTTACCTTTGACGGCCAGCAGTACACCGGAGTATCCGGCGAATCCTTAGCCAGCGCCCTGCTTCGCAATGGCGTGATTCACTTCACTAATAGTTCTTACAAAGATCGCCCCCGAGGAATCATGGGGCTTTGGGTCGAAGAGTCAAATGCCTTAGTAAACGTTGACTCAGGGCCAGGTGAGCCAATGAAGGCTTCCACCACGATTCCTATTGTTGAAGGCCTAATTACTCGTAGCACTCAAGGTGTTGGCGACCTGCCCGATACCCGTGATAACTCTCGTTACGACAAGAGCAACCGGCACGTAGATGTTCTCGTTGTTGGCGCCGGAATTGCTGGACTCACTGCGACCAAGAAATTTGCTGAACTGGGCAAGAGCGTCATCCTAATAGATGACCAGCCAACTCCTGGTGGGCATATGCGTCACTTAGGAACACAAGTACCTGCAGAACTAATGGCAGTACTAGAGCTTGCTAACGTCACGTACTTGCCGCGAACCACAGTTCAAGGACTTTACGATCAGGGATATTCAGTGGCTACGCAGCGTCGTACTGATCACCTGGATGCCAATGTCCACACTGAGGTTTCTCGAATTCGCACTTGGCACATCCGCGCCGATCACACTGTGCTTGCAACTGGAGCGTTCCAGCGTCACCTAGTTTTTGCAAACAACGACCGTCCAGGAATTATGCTCTCACACGCAGCAGCAACTTATGTTTCACAAGGCGCTAATCCATTCAAAACTGCTGTTGTCGTAACGGTTGACAATCAGGGATACCGCGATGCATTGCGACTACATACGGCCGGTGTGGCAGTGTCAGCAGTTGTAGACATTCGTGAAACTGCTGGCGGCGCATCTGTTGAAGCTGTCAAGGACGCTGGCATCCGAATCGTCTCAGGCAAAACCGCACTGGATACGGCTGGGACCCCAACTGGCTTAGTTAGCGCAGTAACAATTGCCAAAGCCGATGGATCTGAGCCCGAGTCAATTGATGCGGACTTAATTGCAATGTCTGGCGGTTGGACTCCGATTGTCCACTTAGCCACTTTTCTCGGAATCAAACCAACATGGGTTCCGGCATTGGCCGCATTTGTAGTCGAGCGCAACGATGTATTGACCAGCACGACAGGAATGTTGGCAGGTGACTTCGGCGGCGATGATGATGCAGCAGTTTTCTTCGGTCCAGAATTAACAACTGAACAAGCTCTGGTGGCTTTCGTTGATTTCCAGCGCGATGCAACATTACGAGATTTCAATCGCGCAATTGGCGCTGGCATGCGGAGCATCGAACACGTGAAGCGTTACACCTCGATTGGAACTTCACATGATCAAGGTAAGACCAGTGGAACCACAACGATGGGACTTATTGGTCAAGCTATTGGTAAGGCGCCCGATGAAATTGGATCACTAACTTTTCGCCCACCTTACATTTCAATTCCATTTGCAGCCTTGGCAGGCCGTGATCGTGGATTATTGTCAGATCCAATCAGAACCACTCCAATTCACTCTTGGCATGAAAGCGCCAAGGCTCCAATGGAGGATGTTGGCCAATGGAAGCGTCCTTGGTTCTTCCCAATAAATGGCGAGAACATGCACGCTGCCGTTCTTCGAGAGTGCGCTGCGGTTCGTGAAGGCGTTGGAGTTATGGACGCCTCGACTCTGGGCAAAATTGACTTGCGTGGAAAAGATGTTGGCAAATTCTTAGACATGATCTATACCAACATGTTCTCGACGCTAAAAGTTGGTATGAGCCGCTATGGCTTGATGTGCGGTATTGATGGCATGGTCTTTGACGATGGCGTAACCACGCGCATCAGCGAAAACCATTGGCTAATGACAACCACCACCGGAGGCGCCGCGAAGGTTTTAGACTGGCTCGAAGAATGGCTGCAAACTGAATGGCCTGATCTTGAGGTTTACTGCACTTCAGTAACTGAGCAAATTGCTACGGTCGCCATAGTCGGACCAAAGAGTCGTGAACTTATGTCTCGCTTAGCGCCAGATCTTGATGTCTCTAACGAAATGTTTGCCTTTATGGAAAATAAATATGCTGACGTGGCTGGGATTCCAGCTAGGGTTGCGCGAATTTCGTTCTCAGGTGAACTTGCATATGAAATCAACGTGCCGGGTTCATTTGGCCTTCACATTTGGCAAGCGGTCATGAAACAAGGTACTGACCTAAACATCACTCCTTACGGTACTGAAACAATGCACGTGCTTCGCGCCGAAAAGGGTTTCGTAATCGTTGGGCAAGAAACTGATGGAACTCAAACTCCACAGGATCTGGACATGGACTGGATTGTTTCCAAGAAGAAAGAAGACTTCATAGGAAAGCGCTCCTTTAGCCGCGCAGATACTGCTCGGGAAGGTCGTCATCAACTCGTGGGAATTCTCACTGACGATGGCTCTGCCGTTATTCCAGAGGGCGCTTACATTGTGGCTGGCGTCGATGAAAAAACTGCTCCCCCAGTGAAGCACATTGGCTATGTGACGAGTTCTTATGATTCGGCCGCCCTTGGTCATTCATTTGCACTTGCCTTAGTTGCCAATGGTCTGGCACGAAAGGGTGAAAAGGTTGCAATTCCAATGGCTGATCGAGTTCTCACCGGCGTGATAACTGATTCGGTATTCGTTGACAAGGAGAACACGCGTCGTGATGGTTAATACGGAATTGGCAAAGAGCCCGCTTGGTGGCATAGGACTTGGCGATGCCACAAAAGTTTTTCTAAAAGAAGTTCCATTCACTCCTGGCTTTGATCTTCGAGTCCAACCAGGGACTCCCGCTTTTACTGCAGTAATAGATGCCCTTGGCCTAAAACTAGAACCGACCGTGGGCAGAGTCATGCGAATAAATGCTGACTGCATTGTTTCCGAAGACGAATTCCCAGCCCAAGGTGGGGTAATCGCGCTTTGCCTTGGTCCAGATTGGTGGTACTTAACTGGTACCTCCGACATCCAAAAACTACTTAGTTCAGCCCTTGAAACGCATCACCTATCACTAGTTGACGTAAGTTCCCAGCGCACCAAGATCGAAATCTATGGACCAAGTGCAAAGGATGTTCTGTTGCACTACTGGGAACAAGATCTGCGAGAAGATAACTTTCCGATTGACTCTTGCAGTCAAGGTGTGTTCGCCAAGACTCCAGTCATAATGTGGCACTGCTGCAAAGATTGTTACATTCTTTTTCCAAGGGCTTCGTTTGCCAAGCACATCTGGACCGCTTTGACTGACGCTGCGGTTGAATACCTGTAAATTTGACTCATAACTTCTATGTGAAATGTGGGTTCGATGTCTGCGGTAATCCTTGATGGAAAAGCGACAGCAGCATTGATCAAAGTAGATTTAGCAACTCGCGTCTCAGTGTTAAAATCCCAAGGAATCTTTCCAGGTCTTGGCACTATCTTGATTGGTGATGACCCGGGCTCACATTCTTACGTTGGTGGCAAACACAAAGACTGCCAAGAAGTTGGCATCACGTCAGTTCGCGAAGATTTGCCAGCAACTGCAACCCAGCAAGATGTGCTAGCCGCTATCGCGCGCCTGAATGCTGACCCAGCTTGCACTGGCTACATAGTGCAGTTGCCGTTGCCAAAGGGCCTGGATGCCAATGCGGCTCTTGAAGCTATGGACTCAAATAAAGATGCCGATGGACTTCATCCAACCAACTTAGGTCGCCTAATGTTGGGCAAACCAGCGCCACTTCCTTGCACGCCGCGAGGCATTGTTGAATTATTGCGGGCCTATGACGTTGACATTGATGGCGCCGAAGCTTGCATAATTGGCCGTGGTGTCACCGTTGGACGTCCACTTGGATTACTTCTCACTCGTCGCACCGAAAATGCCACAGTGACCCTTTGCCACACTGGCACAAAAAATCTGGCAGACCATATCAAGCGGGCAGACATTGTTGTTGCCGCTGCTGGTGTTCCACACTTTATTAAGCCAGACATGATTAAGCCCGGCGCCGCACTACTTGATGTCGGAATTACTCGGACCGATGCTGGGCTCCTTGGCGATCTTGATCCGGCTTGCGCCGAAGTGGCTGGT
>JBDNJO010000058.1:0-3686 GCA_041687715.1 Candidatus Nanopelagicales bacterium | reverse complement strand
TACTTATCAGGACAATGACATAACACCGTCAATGTCTTTACTTATCAGGACAATGACATAACACCGTCAATGTCCTTGCAATTTAGCCTTGCCATTGAAACTCTAGAACTATGGAGTTAACTAACTCAACATTTACTGCCGCCACCGATCGGTTTATTCAGTATGTCGAGTTAGAGCTTGGGCGAAGCGCCAACACTGTAATGGCTTATCGCAAAGATCTCACCAATTTATTTATTTTTGCCCAAAGCGTGGGTTGCGAACAACTCCAAGATATTGGAATTGTGGAATTGCGCGGCTGGTTGGCAAAGCAACGAATCGCCGAATTGTCCTCAGCAACAATAGCCAGACGAGCCACTGCAATCCGAATGTTTTTTGCTTGGGCTACCCACACTAAGTTGATTGCGGAAGATCCGGCTAGCGCATTAGTGATTCCAAAAGTAAGTAAACGCTTACCGCAAGTTTTACAGCGCCAACAAGCAGAAGAAGTTATGGATCGAGCCACGCTTCGCGCTGATGATAATTCGCCAACACACATACGTGATTTAGCAATCTTGGAACTGCTCTATGCAACTGGCATTCGAGTCGGGGAACTTGTCGGTCTGGACATTCACGACATAGACCAATCTCGTCGCACAATTCGAGTACTTGGAAAAGGATCTAAAGAGCGAGTAGTGCCCTATGGCGCAATTGCGGAAAAAACTGTTTCAAGCTATCTAGCAAATTCTCGGACCGCACTTGCAACGCAGGAAAGTGGCGCCGCATTATTTTTAGGCCAACGCGGTAAGCGAATTGATCAACGCGTAGTTCGCTCCATGGTTCACGAAGTGCTCTCAAGTTTGGCAGGCATGCCAGATCTTGGACCTCATGGCTTACGTCATTCCGCAGCTACTCATCTGATCGAAGGAGGCGCTGACATTCGAACTGTGCAAGAGATTTTAGGTCACGCCAGTTTGGCAACTACGCAGCTTTACACTCACGTATCAATGGATCGGTTGCGCGCTGTATTCGAGCAGGCCCATCCGAGAGCGTAGCTCTTGGATGCATAAGCAATGCCGAGAGCCTAAAACACTAAAGATTTTAATTCTTCTCAAATTGTGGAAGTAACCTAACTCGCTTTTGAACTAGCGCGAGTGGATTCAAGTAAGTCGTGCCTCGAATTAGTCCCCAATGTAAACACGTTACAGTAGTTGCGCTGGCACAGTGACTGTTTCCTGGTTGCAAAGTGCCAAGTACATCGCCGGCGCGAACGCGCGTACCTAATGTCACGCTGGCTACAACTGGTTCGTAAGTCGTGCGAAGTACGCCATGTTTGACCACGACCACGCCTTTGCCACCAACTTGTCCAGCAAAAAATATGATCCCACTTCCCGCAGCATGAACTTGCGTCCCAGCAGAACCAACTAAGTCAATGCCGCGATGGCCTGGTAGCCAGTTTTGGGCCGGCCGATCAAAACCCACGCTTAGTTCGTGGGGGTCCATGGGCCAGACCCACGAATTAGCCCCTTGAGCTGGAGCGCCTACAACTCCCCAGAGCAGCGCGACCAGCAAGGCAGACCAAAACTTGCGATACGAACTAGGCATAGCTCCAGATTCCCTTCTCAGGCGACCTTGGCGAAACAAGTCAGGGCACCTGGGGAGAGGCAGTGGCTGTGGTTTTAGCCCCTCAAAAACCCCGTAAACTAGGACTCGCACTTAGAAATAAGTGACATCACAGGTTCATTAAAAGTGATTTGAAAGACCATCGGTCCTGGAAACAGGCGGTCTCCAACACCAGAACCAAGGGTGATCTCAACCGAGATCACACAAACCGCAATGAGGTTGGTTCACCCCAACCTAAGAAATAGGAGTACAACCATGGCCGTCATTTCGACGCGACAGCTGCTGGAAAACGGTGTTCACTTCGGACACCAGACCCGCCGCTGGAATCCAAAGATGAAGCGCTTTATTTTTACTGAGCGCAATGGCATCTACATCATTGACTTACAGCAGTCACTTGCATACATTGATCGCGCATACGAATTCGTTCGCGAAACAGTTGCGCACGGTGGCACTGTACTTTTCGTTGGCACCAAGAAGCAGGCACAGGAAGCAATCGCAACTGAAGCTGCTCGCGTTGGTATGCCATACGTAAATCACCGCTGGTTAGGTGGCATGCTCACTAACTTCCAGACTGTGTCCAAGCGTATTTCGCGCATGAAGGAACTAGAGCAGATCAACTTTGATGACGTTGCTGGCTCCGGACTTACCAAGAAAGAACTTTTGGTACTTCGCCGCGAGAAAGAAAAATTAGAACTTGTACTTACGGGTATTCGCAATATGCAGAAACTTCCAAGTGCAATTTGGGTAGTAGATACCAACAAAGAACACATTGCAGTCGGCGAAGCTCGCAAGCTGAACATTCCAGTTGTTGGGATTCTTGACACCAACTGTGATCCAGATGTTGTGGACTACCCAATTCCAGGAAACGACGATGCCTTGCGCGCCGTTGGTTTACTTACTCACATGATTGGCGATGCAATTGCTGAAGGATTGATGGCACGCGCTGGTGGCGCTGTTGCTGGAACTCCGATTGAAGCTGGCGTTGAACCACTTGCTGACTGGGAAAAGGAACTTCTAACTGGCGAAAGCGTTGCGGCAACTCCTGCTGAAGCACCTGCCGCCGAAGCACCTGCCGCCGAAGCACCTGCTGCCGAAGCACCTGCTGCCGAATAATTTATTGAAAATTGCGGGCAGCTAAAAGTTGCCCGCAATTTTCAAAAAACTTTCATACCAAAATCAAATACATTAAGGAACTAATTCATGTCTATTTCAGCCGCCGAAGTAAAGAAACTTCGCGACATTACCTCAGCCGGAATGATGGAGTGCAAAAAAGCACTTGAAGAATCTGCTGGTGACTTTGATAAGGCCGTAGAGATTCTTCGAATTTCTGGCGCTGCCAAAGCTGCAAAGCGTGGCGCTGAGCGCGAAACTTCAGCTGGCATCGTTTCGCACGATGCTGGAGCACTAATTGAACTTTTGTGTGAAACCGATTTCGTAGCAAAGAGTGATGACTTTTTAAAGCTAGGTAATGAAATCGCAGCCGCTGTAAAAGCTGCAGGCGCTAAAGATTCAGCCGCAGCCGCCGCCCTAACTTTGGCTAACGGCAAAACAGTTGAGCAGAATGTTGCCGACATGGCAGCAATCATTGGCGAAAAAATTGAACTTGGCCGCGTGGCAAACCCAGATGGCGATGTTGCAATCTACTTGCACCGTCGCGCAGCTGATCTGCCACCTGCAGTTGGTGTGCTGGTTTCTTACTCAGGCAGTGAAGAAGCCGCTCGTAGCGCTGCAATGCAAGTTGCCGCTATGCGTCCAACTTACTTAACTCGCGATGAAGTTCCTGCTGATGTTGTAGAAAATGAAAAGCACATTGCTCTTGAAACTGCGAAAGAGGAAGGTAAGCCAAAAGCTTCCTTGCCAATGATCGTTGAGGGTCGCGTTAATGGATTCTTCAAGGACAGTTGCTTACTTGAGCAGTCCTCAGTTATCGATAACAAAAAGACAGTAAAGCAAGTTCTGGCAGATGCTGGAACTACTGTCACTGGCTTCATCCGGATCGAAATAGGCTCTGCTTGATCGCTTGCGATCAATTGCAGAGCAGAGATAGCCGGTAGGCAATTTATTGCCGGCTCTATTCGCTTGATCGC
>JBDNJO010000057.1:0-3269 GCA_041687715.1 Candidatus Nanopelagicales bacterium | reverse complement strand
CCGCCAGCAAAAGAACGGCTGCGCCCAGTTGAATTAACTTGGCGCGTGATGATTGCCATGTTGCCATCTTCCATCTCCCCGCCCAATTCATCCAGGCGAGCAATTAATTCTGCGGGCATTGCCACGTCTGCTTCAACGGAGGCTTGTTCGGCGCCGGTGGAAATTAGCGAGCTATCTGCTTTGCCACCAAAAAGCAGGTGCAGACTCCGAAAAACCATAGTTTTTCCCGCGCCAGTTTCCCCAGTTAATACGGTTAACCCAGGTGAGAAATCTAAAGTGGCATCGCGAATTACGCCAAGATTTTTTATTCGCAGTTGTTCGATCATTGGTTTTCTTACTTAGCTCGCCAGCCGTGAACTGGTAATTCAAATTTTGCTACTAAGCGCTCAGTAAATGGCGTTGGATGAATGCGCGCAAGTTTTACCGGCTTTGGACTTCGCACAATTCGAAGTGTCGCGCCCGTTGCTAAATCGGTATTGCGCTGGCTATCGGCGCTGACGACAACTGGACCAGTTGTAATTTCAACATCAACAATTGATTTTGGCGAAACAACAAGTGGCTTAGAAAAAAGTGCGTGCGCGCTAACGGGCACAACTAACATGGCTTCAACTTCGGGCCAAACAACCGGGCCGCCTGCGCTAAATGCATACGCAGTTGATCCAGTAGGAGTTGCAACCAGCACGCCATCACAAGCCCACTGGGAAACTGGGCGCTCATCAATGCTGACTAAAAGATTGGCCATGTGTTCGCGATTAAATTTCTTGATTGCAACTTCGTTAAGCGCCCACGATTCCCAGGTGCGACCATCAACGTCAGTTGCCGAAATTGCAAGCGTTAAACGTTCTTCGACAGACCATTCATTGTTAACAACAACGCTGATCACACTTTCGATATCTTCTGGTTCAGCTTCGGCCAAGAATCCAACGTGACCAAGATTCACGCCGAGTACTGGAATGTCATGAGCGCGGGCAATTTCAATGCCGCGAAGTATGGTGCCATCGCCGCCGAACACAACAACGAGTTCGCATCCGGCCGCATCTGTTGCAGCAGTAACTTCTGGAATTTCTAATTGATCGGCGTCAGAATCTGCGCAAGCAACAGAGATGTTGTTGGCAAGTAAACCTTTAGCCGCAGCACGGGCAACGGAATATGCATTAGGACGCGCGCCATGAACTACGAATAAAACTTTTCGCGTCATTGCGGTCCCTCCTGCACTGCTCGCTCAACATCGCTTTCTTGCGGCGCTGGCGAACCAGGCTTTAGCCACAAGAAATACTCAACATTTCCAGAAGGACCAGGTAGCGGGCTTGCTACTACCCCGGCGGTGCCAAGTCCAAGTGAAAATGCCTTACCTGCGATCTTATTGACTGACTCGATGCGTTGCGCATTGTCTTGCACAACACCGCCTGGGCCAATGGCGTCTTTGCCAACTTCAAATTGCGGCTTAACCATGAGCAAAACTTGCCCGGCTGGATTTAGCACGGAAACTAAGGCTGGCAACACCGTTTCTAGCGAAATAAACGAGAGATCAGCGACTATTAAATCGACTTTGGCGCCGAGAGTTTCCGGCGTTAAATACCGGATGTTTGTACGATCCATGACAGTAACTTTTGGATCTTGACTCACTTTCCAAGCGAGCTGGCCGTAGCCAACATCAACGCAATAAATCTGGGCAATCCCGCGGCGAAGTAACACATCGCTAAAGCCGCCCGTTGATGCGCCGGCGTCCAGTGCGACAAGTCCTGCAACATCGATTCCGAAAGCATCTAATGCGCCAATAAGTTTGTGCGCACCGCGCGAAACGTAATCTTCATCTGGATCAAGGTTTACTTTTATGCCAGCAGTTTCATCGACTTGGCTCGCTGCTTTTGTCGCGATCATGCCGCCAACAATTACTAAGCCATCGGCAATTAATTCTTGGGCTTGTTCGCGGCTACGCGCTAAATGCCTTCGAACTAATTCAACGTCCAGTCGGCGGCGAGTCACAATTTTTAAGTTTTGTAGTTCGCGTTACTGACCTGCGAGGTCAGCCAAAGTTTCGTGTAACCGGCGCTGCACATCTTCAAACACTGCAACATGTTCATGAACTGGTAATCCAGAAAGATCAGCTAAGCGGCCAAGTGCGTCGTCAACGCGAGCCTCACCTGTTACTGGCAGTGATTCCATGGAAACAACGGGAGCAGTTGGGGTCTGGTCATCTTCAAAAAGTTCGGAATTTTGCCCGAGTAATTCAGCAGATTCGCTTTCATTGACTACCTCTTCAAGAGTGTCAATGTAATCGGTTAACTCAGAATTTTCCATGACTACAGCCTATTGCGTGGTCTGTGGCCAAGCTTTGGCCGACTCGAATTAAGACTTGGATTTAGGCGCTGGTTTGGCGGCTTTTTTAAGCGCAGCCTCAAGGTCAACTACACGCTTACGTAGGGCTGCTAATTCATCTTCTTGAACTAGTCCCATGCGACCAATAAGTTTTTCAAGTTCTGAAGTTGCTAAGTTACGAGCTTTTTCATCAACTGAGCCAGAACCACAACCTGGCTTTGGCAACTTGTCTAAAAATTCCACGATAATTCCGCCAGCAAGGGTGCCAACTGCAGTGATTGCCTCAACAACTAACTTGGAGTCCACGCCATCTTTGGAGTTTGCAGACACGTTAGTTTTGATCTGATTTACCGAATCCTCAAGTATGTCTTTAGCGATGCCGGCAAAGCCCTTTAAATTATCCATGTCTAACGGTAACCCGAAAACAGTACTTATTGCACACCCAGATCCATCTCGCGCAGGTTCTCCATGGCGGCGTCAATACTCATGAAGCCGCTCCAATATGCCACTGCAATTGCCTTAAACCCAAGAAGTTCATCGCCTGAGCCGAAAATATCCCCCGCCATAACTTGCCAACCTTCGCAAGATGCGATTCTTCCCACATATTTAACGCCAATTTGAGGCTCCAAAACGGCAGTGGCATCAAAGGCAATATATGTTGGCCGCAGCTCAACTGGTGCCAGCAATATCTCCGGCAGCGTCGTTACCCCAGAAAGCACCAACAACGAATCAACGCCGACATTATTTGCCCCGTGAATGTCAGTATCTAAGCGATCACCAATTACTAGCGGTCGCTTAGCGCCAGTTCGGGCAATGGATTGTTGCATCAGCGGAGTCTCGGGTTTGCCGGCCACCAAAGTTGGCACGCGATTTACGCTGTGACCAAGGGCTGTGACCATGGTGCCATTTCCCGGTGCGATGCCATCAGGTGTTGGAATTGTCATATCCAT
>JBDNJO010000056.1:0-3005 GCA_041687715.1 Candidatus Nanopelagicales bacterium | reverse complement strand
TATTGGAAGTGGGGCATCAGTGCCTTTGGTACCTCGCCTCGGCAAGTATTTGATTTTGGCGGGTTCGATAACTCTGATGAGCGGCTATTTCTGGATTACCAGAATTGTTGAGACAAAGGGTGATGCGCTAACTGGCGCAGATTTAATTGCAGCGATGGCCGTTTCCGGTTTAGGTCTAGCTTTTGTGGTCATTCCGTTAAACGATGTTGCGCTGGCTGAAACGCCAATTACAAATGCGGGGGCTGCCTCTGGCGTGCTTGGTACCTTTGGGCAAATTGGCGCAGCCGTGGGAATTGCAGGTGTTGGCGTGGTGTTCTTTGGAACAATTGATGAAGTATTTGCCCCAGCAATTGTTCGCGAAGCATTTTTAAATGGCATGTGGATTCCAATTGGATCCTTAGTCTTGGCTGCGGTGGCAAGCACGTTGCTGCCAAGTGTTGACAAGGTGGCTGCCCAAAAAGCAGCAGCAGATTTCGCCGAAGTCAGCTAATGACTCCCGCCCCGGGTTCCAACGATCCCAGGGTTCTTCGAACCCGCAAAGATGTTCTGGCCCAGGCTATGAACATTTTGATCAGTGAGGGCTGGAACGCCCTTACTCACGCGCGGGTTGCTAATCAATCGGGCTATTCGCGGGCAACTATTTACGCACACTGGCCCGAGCGCTTTGATCTAATTAGTGATGCGTTTGGCCAATATCAGGAAATGCCACATCCTCAAAAAACAGGAGACCTGGAAACTGATCTTCGCGGTGAGCTAACCAGTTTTGCCCAGGCCATGGTTGAGCATCGCCTTGATCGTGTTTTAGCTAGCCTTGCAGAACACGCCCAAACAACACCTGAAGTTGTTGAGATTAGGCAATCTTTTGTGGCTGCGGGCGAGGCTCCGATGCGCGAGATACTCCATGACATTGTTTCTGGGTCAAAGAGAGAGGCTGTGGTTCTGATGCTTTGTGGAATGGTTAGTCACTCAGTACTTATGCATGGCAAGGCGCCCTCTAGAGCGGTAATAAATTCGGCGGTCGAAATCGTGCTTCACGGCTTGGCAAAAAAATGATGGATTCAAGCAAATTTGCGCCAACAAATTGACGAAGAAAAAACCAGCAACTTACAGCACTGCGACAAGTTAAGCCTTGGGCGTCCAGTTTCAAAGTCAGAGCCAATTAACTGGTAGAAACTGGCGTAATGCACAGCTCTGGTTTGGAATCGCGTTTAACCGCGAAGCAAACCGGCGCCTGGAGCGAAATGGATAAGGTCGATTTATTGATATTGCGAGAAGACCTAAAGTCGATCCTAAAGTCAAGTGGGCCGTCGCTTGCTTTCTTTGGGGGTTTCCCACGATCAACACGTAAAAACATTTTGCGCTGGATTGCCTCAGCAAAAAACCAACGCTTCCACAGTTAAACGCGCAGTTTTTTCAAAGAAGGTGTGCAAAGTTAAAGGCAACAAATTAATGGCCATTAAAATTGGCAGCTGCCTTGCAACGGTGACGGTGCAAGGACCAAAACCCAAGAAGGGTAAAAAGCCTGCAGCGACACAGATGACTGTCGTAACATCTGTTGTTAAGTAGTTAGCAAGCAATACTTCGAGTCTTGCAATAACAGGTCGTTCGCAGGCCAAGAGGCATAAGCACTTGAGATAAGTCTTGCAGTAAATTTCGATGATAGTAATTCTGGGAAGACACTTGGGGTTGAGTTCTTGTCGCTGAGCGCACTTGGGGAAGTGTCTACAAAGAACCTTCAGGAATTCATGACTGAAGTCGATGCTGGCGAACTCCATGACTTCATTGAAGAATCTCGCCTGTTGCTGGCGATCTAATACTTGTTCACGATCTAACTTCGCAGGAAGTAATTAATACTAAGAGTTAGAAGCAAGCGTTGAGTTTTTCACTTGTCGTGTTTTAGTTTTCAAGCTAGACGTGATTTTCTTTACGCGCTCTATGTCTGCTGGCTCGATTGGCACTAATGCCAGCTTTAGGCCCAGAACAGTTGCCATGTCATTAACACTTTTCAGCGTGAGGTTTTGGGCAGAAGTTAAGGATCGGCGAACTTGAGCGGGGTTCATATCTATCAAGCGAGCTAACTGTGCCTTACTTATGCCGGCTTCTATCCGAGCGTCTTCTAGCGTGTTCATGATCAAATCGAAGGCCCGAATGCGAATTGATTGGAGCATGAAGTCTGCATAAAATTCTGGATCCTCTAGTTGAAGTGCTAAATCATCTCTAAATGTCGGTTTATTTGGCATCGCGGGCTCCTGAATAGGTGTAACTCTAAAGTTACACCTATTAAAGGCACCGGTCAATGGTTAAGTAAAAGTTTCGCAGCCGATAAGTCCTGGGACTTAGATCTACATTCAGATTGTGGCTATTTGGGATTTGGGCATTCATGAGTCATACTTATGACATAAGACTTAATCACATGAGTCACACCTGCAACACTAAAGTCGTTGCAAATACAACTAAATAGCGTGCTACTACTAAAGAAATCAGGAACAAACATGTCTCCATTTAATAATTCAGGCTCACGTCCATCAGGTCGTGACGGTAGTAGTTCGCGCTCATCGCGACCATCTTCTGGTCGCCCTTCTTCTGGTCGCCCTTCTTCTGGCTCACGTGATGGTTCATCCTCACGTGGATCTAGTGCATCTGGTCGTCCATCATCTTCGCGCGGCGGTTCATCTACTTCGCGTCCAAGCTCAGGTTCTTACCGCGATGGCGCTACTTCTGGTGGTCGCACTGCAAGTGGTCGCGATTCAACTGATCGCAGTTCATATTCAGGCCGTCCGTCATCTTCGCGTCCGAGCTCAGATCGTTCCGAGCGCGGCGAGCGCACTTATGGCTCACGTGGGGGAAGTGCTGGTTCACGTCCCGGTTCTTCGCGTCCAGGTTCATCACGACCAAGTGAAGGCCGTTCATACGGTGATCGCGACTCACGTCCGTCATCGCGTCCAGGTTCTTCGCGTCCAAGTGAAGGCCGTTCATACGGCGACCGCGATTCCCGTCCAAGTTCT
>JBDNJO010000055.1:0-12012 GCA_041687715.1 Candidatus Nanopelagicales bacterium | reverse complement strand
CCGCGAAACTAAATTACTTTGCAGGTTGCGGCTGTTTAACTGGGGTCTGCGGTGAGATTGCAGGTTGTGCTTCCCGCTCGCGGCGCACGACACGCTCTGGCTTTCCGATCTCGGCCATGTCTCCTCCTTGTTATAAAGCCCAAGTTACCACACCATGGTTTTCTTGGCATCCGATTAAAAGTCTCGATTCCTGACATGCATTAACTCCTATAACGGGTGTTTAATCACTATGTGAGCCCAGCTAGAGCAACGCAACTGGTCGTTAAATTGATCCGTATCTACCCAGTCATAACGGCGGTGGTTCTTGGTGTGTTGTATCAGTTAGGTGCCTTCACAGATAAACAAAATCCTCCAGTTTCGCGTGAGCTCTTACTTCAATTTCTCTACTTTTATGTAGGTGTCATACCCCTAATCTTCATTGCGGTTTTCATTTTCATTGGAAATTCAAGTGATAAAGAATCAAGAATTCGCGCAAATGAAAACCAGCAATTTACCATCGTCGATGCCTTTGATTTACCGCAGGAAAAAATGCACGGCTTTAAGTTGGCATTAATCACAGGTCCCCTACCAACCTTCACTGGATTAACTGGCGATCTCTACGAGTACGACGCCCAAGCAGTTTGTTCCCTTAATCCAGAGCATGTGCCACCAGTTGCCGAATGTGAATGTGGATTTTATGCATATAAGGAACAACGTGATGCCAAATTTGAACGGTCAATTAATCCTGGCAGTTATTTACTTGACGTTGATCTTTATGGAATTGGATTTGAGTATGAACGGGGTTACCGCGCTGAAACGCAAGTGGTTAATAGCCTGACCTATCAACCACGTTGTATGAGATGCAAAGTGTTTCCAGCCAAAACATTCGTTAAATCATTTAGGTTGGGCTTCCAGGGCCCTGGATCTTGGGAGTGGCAACTGCGATGTCAGGTGTGCAGCCAAGGAGTGGAAACCGACAACAAATTAAGCATTGCCCAGATGCAGTCACTGCTAAAGGTCCCGTTTACAAAGCAGTAGCCAAATTCATTAACTCGTCTAGGGTTGGAATATGAATAGCCAGATCAAATCCCGCACATCTGGGCTTCTTGGTGTGCTTGCAGTTGGCGCTGGACTTGCTTCGACGCAATTAGTTGGTTTGATCTTTCGTGGCATGAACGACCCAATCGTTTCCATTGGTAATCGCATCATCGATAACGTTCCACCGGCCGTCAAAGAGTTCGCAATTCGTGCCTTTGGTTTGGCAGACAAACTCGTATTAGTACTGTCCATTTCATTCGTCATTTTTCTTTTAGCTTTAGTTATTGGCCACTTGTTTTTTTCAGGGAAGCAAAAAGCTGCAAAAATAGTTATTGCACTTATGACTTTTACTGCTTGCGCGGCTTCGTACTTCGATGCAAATGCCACAGTGGTCTCGCTGTTGCCTTCTGTAGTTGCTGGGCTAACAACATTTTGGGTCCTTAAGTTTCTAGATAAGCAGTTTGGTCAAGTAACTGCTGAAGGATACGATCCAAGTCGACGAAATTTAATACGCGCTGTTGGGTTTGTTTCAGCTGCTTCTGCTGCAGCGGTATTTGCTGGTAACTATGTGCGCTCGCAGGCTACTGAGCAGTTTGAAAAACTTAATTTAGTTTTGCCAAAGGCGCTTAAGCCTCTGCCACCGGCTCCTATTGATCCCGCGCTTGTGACGCCCGGTTTATCAAAACTATTCACACCAAATGATTCGTTCTACCGAATTGATACTGCTCTTGTTGTGCCAGTAGTTGACGTTTCATCCTGGCGGCTAACTATCGATGGCATGGTTGCCAATCCACTTGAATTCACTTACAACGAACTAATAAGTCGCCCAGTGTTTGAACTCGATAACACCATTTCTTGTGTTTCAAATGAGGTTGGCGGAGGACTCGTTGGTAATGCCCGTTGGATCGGAATACGCCTTGATGATTTGATCAAAGAAGCAAAGCCAGAGAGTTCTGCTGACCAAATTATGGGTTACTCAGTTGATGGTTTTACGGCAGGCTTTCCGACTACTTCACTTGATGGCCGTGATGCCATGCTGGCATTTGGAATGAATGGTGAGCTGCTGCCAGCCGAACATGGCTTCCCGGTGCGAATCATTGTGCCGGGACTTTACGGTTACGTGTCAGCTACAAAATGGCTGACTCGGATGGAACTAACTCGCTTTGATAAGGCTCAGGGATATTGGATTCCGCGAGGTTGGTCCAAACTTGCTCCCATTAAAACTGCAGCCCGAATTGATACTCCTGCGAACTCCAGTGATGTGCCATCTGGCCGGCAAGTAATTGCAGGTGTTGCTTGGGCGCCAATGAGTGGGATTTCAAAAGTTGAAGTCAGTGTTAATGATGGGCCTTGGAAAATTGCCACACTTGGCCCCAAGCTCGCAAACATTACGTGGCAACAATGGTGGCTGGATTGGGACGCTTTGGCAGGCGACGCTGTTATTTCAGCGCGCGCAACTAACGGTGATGGCCAATTGCAATCAAGTGAGATCGTTGACATTGCGCCCAACGGCGCAGAGGGTTGGCACACGATCGGTCTTTCGGTAACTAGTTAATCTGGCATTAATTGTCAGGGTCGTCACTGTTTTAATTTATCTCTGGTGTAATTAAGTAAGGCTTTTTGCTTTGTCTTTAATTCGGGAGTTTTTGTGATTAACAATTTTGTTCGGGTAATTGCCACCGTCAGCGCGGCCATGCTTCTCTCGGCATGCGGTAGCGGAAATGATCAAGCTAATTACTCCATGGATTCAAGTGGTCCTGCTATTGCTATGCCAGGCTTAGATAAAAGCTCAGGTGACTTTGCCCAGAACGCAGTAACCACAGAACAAGCAATAATTCGTAATGGCGACATGGCACTTGAGGTATCAGATGTTGCAAACACCGTTGATGAAGTGCGCGCGCTAATTGCTTCCAAAGATGGACGAATCGAGAGCTCAAATCTAAGCGCCGAATCTGGTAGCTCAGGTCCCTCGGCATACATCGTGGCACGGGTACCCGAAGCAAAGTTGGACGAAGTAATTGCCGCAGCCAGCGAACTCGGACAAAGAACTTCATTAAACATAAGTACGACAGATGTCACGCTTCAAGTTGTCGATTTAAAAGCTCGAATTGATGCCTTAATAGTTTCGCGTGATCGACTAATGGACTTGATGGCGCAGGCTACGACTACAGCGGATCTACTGGCGGCTGAACAAGCACTCGCCCAGCGTCAAAGTGAACTGGACGCATATCAAAGTCAGCTAGATTACCTAGACTCACAGGTTGCCCAATCAACACTTAGCATTCAGATTTTCTCTGACTCCACTTCAATAACAAGTGGCTTAGCTGGAGTTGGTCCAACATTGACTCAAGCATTACGAAACTTCCTACAGGCCTTTGAAAGTGTCATTCTATTTATTGGTACTGCTATCCCATGGATACTTGTACTCACAATTTTCTACTTCGTTATAAAGTCTGTTCTTGGTTGGGTCCGAAAAAGAAAATTGAAAAACTAATTAAATCTAAAACTAGATTTGGATTGCTAAAAATCAGTTGAGTTAATAACGCTAACTCGATTTGTAATCCCAGTCATGATGACATCTACTGCGTGATCTGGGTCAAAGCCTGTTGGCATGTTTGGTGCTTGACCAAACAACGGATGATTAGCAAGGCCCGTCTCGGTATGACCTAAACGAACATCTATTGCCGTTACTTTGTAGCGGCGCCATTCTTTGCCGACTGAAGATAAGAATGCGGAGTGGGCTGCCTTACTGGCGGTGTAGGCGCTCATGCCTGGGAAAGTTTGTTCAACGACTACCCCAGTCATGCCAAGCACGAATGAGTTAGGTACTTGATTAGTTGCAAGGACGCTGAACAGTTCAGAAACAACTTGCGCCGGACCCAAATGATTGATCGTCATCATCTTCGAAACTAAATCAGCATTCGCATCTTCAATTCCTGCGAACCCAACTACGCCACTTGCCACGATGATTCCTGAAATAGCAGTGTGCTTTTCTTTGATGGCGGCGCAGACCTGAACTACTTGCTCTGAATTCGTTAAGTCCAATACGTATTGCTCGGATACGCCATTTGGAATCTTGACCAACGATTCTTGTTTACTCGCAGTGCCGATTACATTGGCGCCAGCATCGAGAAAGCGCTGCGCGAATCTGGAGCCAACGGCACCTGATGCGCCAAGAATTAAAACTGTGTTTGCTGAATCACTCATAGCCAGAGTTTAGTTAGTTGGGATAATTACTGCATCTGTAAACTAAAGCCATGGCTGATAAAAATCCTGAGCGTTCGGCATTCTGGCCGGCCATTTAGAAAAAGTATGCTCAACCAATGCAATATTGGTTTGATCAGATGGCAGAGATTGCTGGTCAAAAGTATCCAGAACAGATTGCTTACCTGCGCGAAAATCATGCGTTTAGCCAAACTCATGCAAACGCATTAGTAATGTACTCTCGCGGCTCCACAACTACTCGTCGCCATAATTCACTTGATGAATACTTGAAGGAATCAGATGCCACCAAGAAAAAGACCGTAAAGGCAATCTTTAAAGCTATCCAAATTAAGTATCCAAAATCTGAACTCGTAATTGCGTGGAATCAGCCCATGTTGAAACTTGGCGAGGAATACATATTTGGCCTTAACGTACTTAAGAATCACATCCTTCTCGCACCTTGGAGCAAGGAGGTTTTAGATGCCTTTCGTCCAAAGCTCAAAGAATACAAAGTAAATGCCAAAACAATTCAGGTGCCAGTTGACTGGAAAGTGGACGTTAAATTACTTCAGGCCATAGTGGCTGCAACGGTTGCCGAGCAGAAGAAAAAGAAGAAATAGCCTGCTAATAGAATGTAGCCAATTGCTGCAGTTCTTGGAAAGGAATCCGCCATGGCCCCGGTTCAGATTCGCAAGCTCGTGACATACACCGAAGAAACTCGCATTGAAGGTGGCAAGGCAGCTAGTACGCCACTTCGAATGTTTGCTGTCGCTGCAGTGATCACAAACCCATGGGCAGGTCGTGGATTTGTCGAGGATCTAAATCCGGAAATTCATGACTTAGCCCCACAACTCGGCGAACTTTTGACTGCGTCCATTTTGGAAATGACTGGATCTGGCGAGGCAGTCGAGGCTTACGGTAAAGCCGCAGTTGTTGGAGCAGCTGGCGAAATTGAACATGCCTCAGCATTGATACACACTCTTCGTTTTGGAAATCACTATCGCACTGCAGTGGGCGCGACTAGCTATCTTTCATTCACAAATGTGCGCGGTGGACCGAACTGTCCAATTTCAATTCCAATGATGCATAAAGACGATGCTGGAATGCGATCGCATTACCTAACCATTCAGTTTTCGATTAATGATGCGCCTCTTTACGATGAGATCGTAGTTGCACTTGGAGCTTCAATCGGCGGTCGCCCACATCATCGCATTGGTGATCGTTACCAAGACCATAAAGATCTTGGAATTGAACTCACCTAGTTTCGCGCTCCCAAGTTTTAGTACCTCAGGTTTTTCATCAGCTGGTACTTCATGGAGTCGTTGTGGCTCAGGAAAAAACGTCGTGCTGCTGCACGGTGTTGGGATGAATAAGAATGTGTGGGCGCCGCAAGTTAATAATCTAAGCGCCGAATTTGATGTTTTAGTTTTTGACATGTGGGGTCATGGTGAAAGTGACTTACCAAATCGTAAATTGGAATTACAGGATTACACTGAGCAGCTAAGTAATTTGCTAGCTGAATTGAAAATCGAATCAGCACATGTAGTTGGCCATTCAATGGGAGCTCTGATCGCATTAGATTTTGCGCTAACTCATTCGCAAACCTGCAATAGTGTCAGTGCACTTAACGCAGTGTTTATGCGCTCACCTGAACAAAGCGCTGCAGTTCGAAAACGATCCGAGGAATTGGCCGCTGGCGGAGTTGCCGTGAACCTCGAAGAAACTTTGCAGCGCTGGTTTGGCGAACCTGGCGAGCACGAATATGACTTAGCGCAACAGCTGGCCAACAAATTACTGCTGGAAGTAAATCCGAAAGGGTACGCGGCGGCTTACGAAGTTTTTGCGGCTTCTGATTCGGTTCATGCCACTGCTCTTAAAGACTTGAGGGTGCCTGCGCTTTTCTTTACGGCCGATGGTGACCCCAATTCCACACCCGCCATGAGTCTGGCAATGGCAGAGCTGGCACCAATTGGCGCGGCTCAGGTGCTGGCTGGCCATCGCCACATGATGACTCTGACTGCCCCCGATGAAGTGAGTGAGTCCTTGCGCACATTCTTTAAATCAACCCCCGAATTAGCTGCAAAAAGGTAAGGATAAAGCCATGAAGTTTTCGCTATTTGCTCACATCGAGCGCTACGACGAATCGGTTTCTCATAAGCAGCTGCTGGATGAGCTAACTGAATTTACATTGATGGCCGAAGCTGGCGGCATGGAAACTATTTGGATTGGTGAGCACCATGGCATGGAGTACACCGTTGCACCAAATCCATTTATCAACTTGGCTTACTTGGCCGCAAAGACGACAACCATTCGCCTTGGAACTGGAAATGTTATTGCCCCGTTTTGGCATCCCATCCGGCTGGCTGGCGAGACTGCGCTGTGTGATGTGACAAGTAATGGCCGGGTAGACCTTGGCATTGCGCGCGGTGCGTACATGTTTGAATACGAACGACTGATGCCGGGCTTAGACGCGGTGGAAGCTGGCCTGCGAATGCGCGAATTAATTCCAGCAGTACAACAACTACTAATTGGCAACTACACCCATGACGGTGACTACTGGAAGTTTCCAGAAACAACTGCCGTTCCTCGTGCGATTCAAAGTCCTGTTCCAATCTGGATCGCAGCGCGAGATCCGCATACTCATGACTTTGCCGTTGCCAATGGTTGCAACGTACAAGTAACACCTCTTTCAAGTGGTGACGGCGAGGTTCAAGTTCTTATGGACAAATTCAACACTGCCTGCGCTGATCATCCAGAAGTTCCGCGCCCAAAGCTAATGCTTCTCATGCACACTTATGTTGCAAAGACTGAAGAGGAACTTGTTAAGGGCTCTGCTGCGCTGCAAAAATTCTTTTTATACTTTGGTAAATGGTTTAAAGCTGAAGCGCCCATTAAAGATGGTTTCATCGAACCAATTACTCAAGCGGAAATCGATGCACAACCAAACTTGTCTGTTGAAAACATGCGCAAGAACTGTTTGGTTGGAACCCCAGCAGAAGTTATTGCCCGGCTTAAGTCTTATGAAGAAATGGGTTACAACCAATTCAGTATCTGGCTAGACAGTGCAATGACTTATGGGCAAAAACGTGACAACCTTAAGTTGTTTATCAATGAAGTAATGCCGGCTTTCGCGTAAGCGAGAAATGCACTTACCTGAAGGGGTAGAAATGGCACTTGAGGTTTTCCAGCAGTACATAAATGGCGCTTTTGAAGATGCTTCTGAAACATTCGAAAGCCTTGATCCAGCAACCGGTATCGCCTGGGCGCAGATGCCAATGGCAAATGAGGCTGATGTAGATCGCGCAGTAACTGCTGCCCATGTTGCGTTTACAACTGGGGTGTGGCCAACGCTAACTGCTAGTGCTCGAGGAAAGTTGCTCTACAAGCTTGCTGACTTAATGGCAGCTGATGCTGATGTCTTGGCTGAATTAGAAACTAAAGACACTGGAAAGATTCGCCGCGAAACTAGCGCAGTAATTATGTACATCTCGGAGTACTACCGCTACTTCGCAGGATTAGCAGATAAGTTGCAGGGCGCTCACTTTGATGTTGATAAACCAAACATGGAGGCATACACCCGCCGCGAACCTATCGGAGTCGTAGCGGCAATAGTTCCCTGGAACTCACAAATGTTTTTATCTGCCGTAAAACTTGCACCTGCACTTGCTGCGGGTTGCACCGTTGTTCTAAAAGCATCTGAGGACGGTCCAGCTCCCCTGCTGCATTTTGCAAAACTAATTGATCATGCCGGATTCCCCCCAGGTGTAGTCAACATCATCACAGGCATGGGTGAATCATGTGGCAAGGCTTTAACAAGTCACCCGTTAGTTTCCCGAATTGCATTCACTGGTGGTCCAAACACCGCTAAACAAATAGTTGCTAACTCTGCTAATAATCTGGCGGTTGTTTCTCTTGAGCTTGGTGGCAAGTCGCCCGTAATTGTTTTTGGAGATGCTGATTTGGAGAGCGCTGCAAATGCAATAGTCTCTGGGATCTTTGCTGCCACTGGCCAAAGCTGCGTTGCTGGCTCGAGGTTGTTAGTTCAAGAAAATGTTCACGCCAAACTAATGGAAATCTTGGTTGCAAAAGCTAAGCAAATCAAGATTGGAGATCCACAAGATCTAGAAACGCAGATGGGGCCATTGGCAACTAATCGCCAACTGCAACATGTCCAGGACGTTGTGGATCGCAGCGTTGCGCAAGGCGCCAAATTAATTACCGGCGGCAAATCACCTGCTGGATTTGAATCTGGCTTCTACTACGAACCGACCATTTTGGATTGCGATGAACCAATTGTTGCCTGCGTTCAGGAAGAAATCTTTGGACCAGTGCTAAGTGTCCTGAAGTTTCGTGATGACGCCCAAGCATTAGCGATGGCAAATGACAGCGAGTACGCGTTGGCTTCTGGGGTATTTACAAAAGACATAGGACGAGCCCATCGCTTCGTTCGTTCAATTCGCGCAGGCATAGTTTGGGTTAATACTTATCGAATGATTTCGCCTATGGTCCCATTTGGTGGTTACGGACAAAGCGGCACAGGTAGAGAAGCTGGAGCTGAATCAATCTTGGATTACACCAGAACAAAATCCGTTTGGATTAACACCAGTGAAGATCCAATTAGCGATCCATTCATAATGCGCTAGTTAACTGTGAAGTCTTTATCGTCTTCACTTAATAAACTGCCATCTTCTGCTGACAAATCAAAAACTCGAATTGTATATTTCCCAGGTGCTAAAGCGCCCAATTCAAGTTGCCAAGCAGATCGATCTGGGCATGAGATCGCTGCAGTGGTAGCGCCCGAATCAACCACGGCTTTATCTTGCAAAAGTTCCCAAGAAACATTTGCCTCAAAGGTGCAGGCCATTCCAGTTATGACGACTGGACTAGACACATCGCTGCGATCGAGTTGATCGATTTCAACGCTGGCTAAAACATCGTAGGAAAACCCTGGCACAAAAGTTGCAGTGGCATCAACATGACCGGCCAAGGTTTCAACGGCTAGTCCATCAACTCTTAATTTCACAGAAGTTACGCTTGGATCATTAGCTACTAGCGTCCAAACGATTTGATCTATCGCGCGTTGCTCGGCTTCCGCGCCAACATCAAAACGCCCTAGCGATAAATCAACTGTTGCCAATCCAACTTCACGTGTTATGCCAAGAACTTTGCTACCCGATTTCCAAAGAGTTTTATGGTCCCCATCAAAGGGAGGCAACTGCCCGCTTATCAACATGGTTAAAGCATTTAGACCTTTATCCGTGCCAAGTGCATTTTCGCCAGTGTCGACAATTTGTACCTCTTTATAAAGTCGAAGTCCACGCGCAGTATCTCCCACGAAATAGAACGTGTAGTTCTCCAGGACTTGTGGTCCCACAGAATCACTTGCCGAAGCCTCGGGTGCTGAAACTGCAGATGAGGTTATGGATGAAGCCTCACCATCATTGGCGGCACAGCCTGCAATCACCAAAGTCGTAATTGCCAGAAAAATAACGGAGTTTAGCCGAGATATTTTGCTTTGCGGTCTCATGAGAACAGCCTAACCTGTTGCATTTTTGCGAAGATCTCAGACTAAATTAGACTTCCCTGAATAGCGCATGAGTGTTACTGAAAGACTTGGGAAGTTATGGCGGAATTAGTTTTTTTTACAGGCACCATGGATTGCGGTAAGTCGACTTTGGCTGCGCAAGTTAATTACACCCATGCCAGTCGCGGTCGACGTGGCATGGTCTTTACACGCAATGACCGGGCTGGATCAGGCGTGCTATCAAGCCGACTTGGTCTTGAAGTTCCCGCCATCGAAGTAACCGACAAGACAGACTTTTTTGAAATCGCACTTTCGGAGAATTCAAATTCAGATCCAATGGAATTCTTTATTTGTGATGAATCTCAGTTTTACACCCGAAATCAAATTGATCAATTAGCGCACGTAGTTGACGATTTAGACATCGATGTCTTTGCTTTTGGAATTGCAAGTGATTTCAGAACCGAACTCTTTCCTGGATCAGCAAGACTCTTTGAACTTGCTGATCGAATTCAGATCTTGCAAGTGGAAGCGTTGTGCTGGTGCGGTCGTCGTGGCACACATAATGCTCGAACAATTGATGGTGTGATGGTCACTGAAGGCGAGCAAATAGCTGTTGGCGATACTGCAAGCAGTTCGGGTTTAGTAAGTTACGAAGTTTTATGTCGCCGGCACCACATGGCAGCAATGCCGATTAATCACGCAGCAGATTAGTCTTTGCGGGAACGCGAAAAGATTCCCACTAACCCAAGTCCAGCGGCCGCGATAGCGATTATCCGCTCAACTTTTAGATTGCCTTTTTCGTTTATAAAGAAGCTGTTTCCAAGTCCCATGCCTCGAGTCACCATATTCATTGGCTTCACGTACCTATTGATGTCAGACACGGTTTTGGATAGGTGCTCACGGGAAGCCTTGATCTCCGCTGCAATCGCATCGGCATTTCGCTTTTTACCCATTCGGTGTTCTCCTGACATAACTTAAAGCCTATGAGGTTTAGTCAAAGGAGTCGAGTTTACAATGTTATTAGGCTTCGCAATGGTCAACCATAATCCTTTGAGATAGCAGTTGAGGATTCAGGTATGAAAAAGAAATGGCTCACTCGAAACCTGGTCGTCATTAGCCTGGTTTCTTTGATGCAGGATGCAGCGAGTGAATTAATGTATCCACTCATGCCACTTTTCTTGACTGGTGTACTTGTCGCACCCGCCGTGGTTCTTGGTGCTATCGAAGGTGCAGCTGAGGTTGCGATGGGTATCTCAAAATACTTTGCAGGTAAAGCCTCTGATGTTCGTGGCCGAAAACCATTTATTACGGCTGGATATTCTTTGGCTGGAATTGGGAAAATTCTCGTAGCCTCGGCACAAGTTTGGTCAACCGTGCTATTTGGCCGCGTAATTGATCGAATCGGCAAAGGTATCCGTTCAGCCCCACGTGATGCCATGATTACCAATTCAGTCTCACCCGAATTTTATTCAAGGGCGTACGGGTTTCATCGCAGCGCCGATACTCTTGGCGCTGTTATTGGGCCCATTCTTGCCTTGATTGGATTGTCATTATTAGACGGAGATGTTCGCGCCGTGATGTGGTGGGCGGTCGTTCCTGCCGTTCTTTCAATTGGACTTACTTTTTTTATAAAAGAGACTCGAAGTAAACCAGCTAAGGAAAGAATCAAAACAGAAAAAGTAAAACCTGAAAAAATAGAACTTCCAAAAAAGTTTTGGGGAACAGCAACTCCGTTTATTTTATTTGCGCTGGTCAATGTGCCTGATACTTTATTGCTGCTGAGAATTTATCAAATTGGAACATCTACAACCAATGTCGTACTCGCCTACATCGCATTTAATGTTGTGTATACCTTGGCCGCCTACCCAGCTGGAATACTTGCAGAAAAAATTTCGCCACACCGCATCTATGCTCTAGGGCTTGGCGCATTTGCCGTTTCTTATTTGATTTTGAGTCAATTAACCGAGCCGAGTGTGACTATGTATGTGGTTGTGGCACTTTACGGTCTATTCCCTGCACTCACTAATGGCATTGGGAAATCTATGGTTTCCACTACGGTGCCAAGTTCTTCACATGGGCGCGCTCAGGGATTGTTCCAATCTTTGTCAGGGTTCTCGATTCTTGCGGCAGGGCTTTGGGCAGGAGTCATTTGGGAACTTGGTTCTGGCTCCGGATCACTGCCGATGTTAATTGCGGGAACCCTATCGGGAGTCATCGCATTTTTCTACTTTTTTCTGGGCAAGTCTCCGCGCCTTAGTGAAATAGAT
>JBDNJO010000054.1:0-12546 GCA_041687715.1 Candidatus Nanopelagicales bacterium | reverse complement strand
GGCTTTCTCACCTTGCTTTAGACGCGAAGCTGGAAGTCACGGCAAAGACACTCGAGGAATTTTTCGCGTGCATTGGTTTGACAAAGTTGAAATGTTTTCATTTTGTCCAGTCGATGAAGCACTTGCCGAACATGCTCGGTTACTTGCATTTGAAGAAGAATTTTTACAACTACTTGAGATTCCTTATCGGGTCATTGATGTTGCCACAGGAGACCTTGGTTCAAGTGCGGCGCGAAAGTTTGACTGTGAAGCTTGGGTGCCATCGCAAGAGCGTTATCGCGAAGTAACTTCAACATCAAACTGCACAACGTTTCAAGCACGCAGATTAAAAATTCGTTCACGTGGGGAAAATGGCGTGGAACCGATTGCAACTTTGAATGGCACGCTATGTGCGGTAACTCGCACGATCGTGGCACTTTTTGAAAATCATCAAGAAACTGATGGCTCAGTTCGAATTCCAAAAGCACTGCAGTCATATCTTGGTGGCGCTACGCACTTTAATTTAAAAAAATAAATCTTTACTAAACGAAACAAGCTGAGAAATAGAAATGGCCTACGAGAACTCGTAGGCCATTTCTTATGCGGTTTTATACACCGGCAACCTGTGGCAAGTTTGCCAAAGCTGCAGCGAAGCGCTCATCAGTTATTACTTCATCAGTCATGCGACCATTTAGGAATTCGTCATAGGCAGCAAGATCGAAGTGACCATGTCCACAAAGGGCTGTCAAGATAACGGTTTCTTCGCCAGTTTCTTTTGCCTTTAACGCTTCTTGAATCGCTACTGCAATTGCGTGAGTTGGCTCTGGCGCCGGAACAATTCCTTCGGTGCGAGCAAACTGTACGGCTGCACTAAAGCATTCAGTTTGACCAACCGCTTGCGCGTCCATCAAACCAAGTTCGTAGATGTGTGAAATCAACGGAGCCATACCGTGATAACGCAATCCACCTGCATGAATTGGATCTGGAATGAAGTCTTTACCGAGAGTGTGCATCTTCATAAGCGGAGTCATGCCAGCAGTATCACCAAAGTCATAGGCGTAAGTGCCACGAGTAAGTGATGGACATGATTCTGGTTCAGTTGCTAAAATTCGTGGATTGATTTTGCCAGCCATTTTTTCGCGCAGGAATGGGAACGCTAATCCACCAAAGTTAGATCCACCACCAGTGCAACCAACAATAAGAGTTGGAGTGTCACCAGCTTTTTTCATCTGCAAAATTGCTTCTTCACCAATGATGGTCTGATGCATCAACACGTGATTTAAAACAGAACCAAGTGCGTAACGAGTTCCAGGATCCTTAACTGCAACTTCGACAGCTTCAGAAATCGCGATACCAAGTGAGCCACTTAAGTTTTTCGGATCTGCAGCAAGCATCTTGCCTACTTCAGTTAGCTGCGATGGTGAGCGATGAACTGTGCCACCAAAAGCTTCAATCATTAACTTACGAAATGGCTTTGCATCAAATGATGCGCCAACCTGGAAAACTTCACATTCCATGTCGTACAGCGCGCAAGCAAATGCAAGCGCCGTACCCCATTGACCTGCTCCCGTTTCCGTTACAAGTTTTTTAATGCCCTCTTGCGCGTTGTAGTAAGCCTGTGGCACAGCAGTGTTTGGCTTATGTGAACCAGCTGGCGAGACACCTTCATACTTGTAATAAATTCGCGCTGGTGTACCAAGTGCTTTTTCAAGTCGGTGTGCGCGAAACAGTGGGCTCGGGCGCCATTGGCGATAAACATCTAGGACGCCACCAGGAATATCGATATATCGCTCTTGGCTGACTTCCTGCATGATCAATGCCATTGGGAATAGTGGCGCGAAATCATCGGGCGTAGCAGGTTGGAGGGTGCCAGGATTTAATGCGGGTGGCGGCGGCGAAGGTAGATCGGGAATGATGTTGTACCACTGTGTGGGCATCTCATCTTCGGTCAAAGTGTATTTGTGGGTGCGAACTTCGTCGCTGATCTTGGCCATGATGCTCCTTAGTGAAAAGCCCGTAGAATTAATACGGATAACTCAGAACTCTAGCGACTTTTAGACTTTCGTGACTAGGGCAAAAACCAAGGAATTAGGTAACAATTGTGACGCGGTTAGTGGCCAGCGATCTCGATGGGACTTTCCTGCAAACTGGGGGCACAGTTTCCCCAGAAAACGTGGCAGCAATTGCCCGAGCACATGCAAATGGGCTAGAAACTATTTTTGTAACGGGGCGCCCAACGAGATGGATGCGCCAAATCACAGACATGACTGGGCATGAAGGCCTGGCGCTAGTTTGCAATGGCGCGTTATTAATGGATTTAAAAACTCAAGAAACGATTTATGCCGAGTTGCTTTCCTCCGATGCCGGATTGAGAGCAACTGCCGCTTTGCAAGCCCTAGATCCAGATATTTCCTTTGCCGTAGAACTTGATCGACGTGATGACTCATTTATGGTCGATGATAAATACCGGCCACGTTGGGAAGTAAAAACCAGTCCAGAACCAACTGATGTGGAATCAATGTTCGGCACTGACCTAGTAGTCAAGTTGTTGGCGCGACCAAGTGATCGGATTCAACAAAATGCTGACAGTTTTTTAATTGATGCTCAAAAAGCTTTGGCAGGAATAGTTGATGTCACGCATTCGAATTTCCTTGATCTCATGATTGAGATGAGCGCAATTGGTGTTAACAAAGGAACTGGATTAGAAAAGTTTGCATCTAGTAATGGAATGAGCGCAGTTGATGTTGCAGCAATCGGTGATATGCCAAATGATTTACCAATGATCGAGTGGGCTGGCCGCGGCGCGGCTGTTGACAACGCTCATGATTGGATCAAAGCGGTGGCACATGAACATGTTCCATCCAACGATGATCATGGCGTTGCAGTGTTTATAGATCGAATTATTGCTAGTTAACTCTCTTGCGTAAGTTTTCTAACCAGACTTTTGGCGCAACCTGTGAAGTTGGAATTTCTGCAACCTCTCCGTCGCCACTTGCGTTGTCATGACGCGGGTATGAACCCAAGAATTTAACATCGGCACAAATTTCGCGAAGCTTGATCAACACCTCGCCGAGATTCTCATCATCTATGTGTCCAACACAATCTAAGGAAAAGAAGTAGTCGCCCAGTTGTTGTTTAGTGGGGCGCGATTCTAGGCGGGAAAGATCAACACCTCGAACAGCAAATTCAGTCAAAATCTTTAGCAAGGCACCTGGTTGGTTGCGATGCATAAATAAGGACAAAGTTGTTTTGTCATTACCAGTTGCAGGCTGGGCATGGCCTGGCTTACTAGCAAGAACAAACCTGGTCCAGGCGGAGTCGCTGTCACCAATTCCTTCAGCAAGAATTTCCAAGCCGTAATGTTTCGCGGCTGCAACAGAACAAATTGCTGCGTCATAGTTTGCGCCACTTGCTAATTCTTCCGCGGCGGCGGCAGTAGACATAGCGGGCAACACATGAACACCAGGAATGTTTTGCGATAACCAATTCACGCATTGTGCATGCGCATGAGGATGCGTCGCAATTCGTGAGATGTTAGAAATCTTGGTTCCAACTTTACCTAAAAGGGCAAAATCAACTGGAATCGCAATCTCATCAATAATTTCTAATGGATCGCCATGACCTAATTCATCCAAAGTCGTTGAGACAGATCCTTCTACTGAGTTCTCGATTGGAACTAAGGCGGCAAACACTTCGCCGGATCTAACTAGGTTTAATGCGTGTCGCACCGACTCAGCAGGAATTAACTGCGCTTGCGCAGCAATAGGCATCTGCAAGAGAGCTGCTTCAGTGAAGGTTCCCTTAGGGCCAAGATAGACAAATGAATTTTTCATAGAATGCCAAGATTACGCGCTTTTAGTCGGAGTCAATTTCACATTCAACGATTATGGTCAAGACCTCAATTAAATAAGGGTTTCCAAAGCATTACTTATTTATTTTCCTGACCAGCAATCGATAACCAATGTTGGCGCGCCAAGGGTATTAGTTTGCCAATAATTAAGTGAGAATTACTAAGTGGATTCAACAATTTATCGACGCACCCAAAGTGGCGCAATTTCTGGAACACCAGAGTTAAATAATCCACCAAAAGAAAAGAATGTGGAACCAGTTTTTTCCGTTTCAACTTTTCGAGCTGGCGATATAAGTGAAACAAAAACACAACCGCCTTTTGTTGGAAGTTCACCATTAGAAAACATCTCAAAATTTAGGACGCAATTCTTGTCATTTAATTTGCCATGGCGTAAATCTGGAAAAGTAAAAGCAACAAAACGATTCCCTCGCCCAGTTCGCTATGTCAGAAACATAGTTCTGGCATACCTTGCGTTTTATGTCGTACTTGGATTTCATGCAACAACTTCGCTCAATAAAATTCCAGCTGCATCAAGTGGTGTGATTGCTGACACCGCAGGCACTAACTGGCTCTTAGCTGGCTCTGATAGTCGTGAAGGATTGACTAAAGCCGAACAAAAAGAACTTCGCACTGGAAAAGATGAAGGCACTCAACGCACTGACACATTAATGATTATTCACATAACAGATGAAGGAATACCAACTCTGGTTAGTTTGCCACGAGATTCATACGTAATTATTCCTGCCCACATAGCTCTTGATGGAATGGAGGTAACTGACAGGCGAAATAAAATCAATACTGCTTATGGCAAGGGCGGTGCACCCTTGTTAGTTGAAACAGTGGAACGCAACACTGGATTACGTATTGATCACTACATGGAAATTGGTTTCAAGGGAATCCGAGACATTACGAATGCAGTTGGCGGAGTCAACATGTGTATCCCTGCTGATGTCACGGATGAAAATTCAGGCTTGAATTTGCTTGCAGGCTGCCAAGAACTAGATGGCAAAAGTGCGTTGGCATATGTTCGGATGCGGTACGCAGATCCACGTGGCGACTTAGGTCGGGTAGAACGTCAACAACAGTTCTTAAGTTCTGTTATGAAAAAGGCTGCAACTCCTGCTGTGTTACTAAATCCAATAAGCATGTGGAGGCTAGTAGATGCGAGCACAGGTTCAGTAAATGTTGGCGATGGTGACTCAATTCAAGACATGGCAAATTTAGCTATTGCGATGCGTTCGTTATCAAATGGCAAGGGGACTCTGATGACAGTTCCAGTTTCAACTGCGGAGGAAACCACTGCGGCTGGAACATCTGTAATTTGGGATGAGGTTGCTGCCCGAGAACTCTTTGTTTCCTTAGGTGCAAACTAATCTTTCGATTACTTTCATCGTAGAAAAACAGCAAAATCACAGTCTTTTGGCGAGTAATCTCATAAGATTTTACGAGAGATCCCAATTAGGAGAATTATGTCTTTAATGTCGCACGTCGCCTTCCAAGAAGTCGCGCTGACAGGAACCAACTACACAACGGTAGTTATCGTTGCGGTAATTGCTTTAGCAGCGCTAGTCGTTGCTGCGCTGTTAGTACGCGAAGTTTTAGCAGCCGATGAAGGCACTGACAGCATGAAAAAGATTGCCAAGGCAATTCAAGAGGGTGCCTCCGCATATTTAAATCGTCAGTTCCGCACTCTCGCGGTATTTGGCGTACTTGTATTCTTCCTGTTGTTCCTGCTTCCAGCAGACACACAAAGTGAGCGCATTGGCCGCTCCTTGTTCTTCTTAGTTGGCGCTGTGTTCTCTGGCATCACTGGCTACATGGGCATGTGGTTAGCAGTTCGCGGAAACGTGCGAGTTGCAAATGCAGCTAACACCAGCGGCGAACAAGAAGCTATGAAGATTGCTTTCCGCACTGGTGGCGTAGCTGGAATGTTTACTGTCGGACTTGGCTTATTTGGCGCAGCAGTTGTGGTTTTGGTTTACAAGGGTGAAGCTCCAAAAGTACTTGAAGGTTTCGGCTTCGGCGCTGCGCTTCTTGCTATGTTCATGCGCGTTGGCGGTGGTATCTTTACCAAGGCTGCTGACGTTGGCGCAGACCTTGTGGGCAAAGTTGAACAGGGTATTCCTGAAGATGACCCTCGTAACGCAGCAACAATTGCGGACAACGTAGGTGACAACGTAGGTGACTGCGCAGGTATGGCCGCTGACTTATTCGAATCATATGCAGTGACGCTGGTTGCAGCATTGATTCTTGGCAAGGCTGCATTCGGTGAGATCGGATTAGTCTTCCCGCTCGTTGTTCCAGCAATCGGCGTTGTTACTGCAGTAATTGGTATCTTCGCTGTAACACCACGACCAGGTGATCGTTCTGGAATGACCGCAATTAATCGCGGCTTCTTCTTATCCGCAGTAATTAGCGCAGTACTTGTCGCGATCGCTGCATACCAATTCTTGCCGGCCACACTTGCTGAATTAGTTGCAGTTTCAGATCCAACATTCGGATTGGTTGATAGTGCAAGTGTAAATCCACGCCACATGGCAATTGGCGCAGTACTTATCGGTATTGTTTTGGCGGCTGCAATCCAGCAGCTAACTGGTTACTTCACGGAAACTAATCGCAAACCAGTTGACGATGTATCAAAGTCTTCGTTAACAGGACCTGCAACGGTAATTCTTGCCGGTGTTTCACTTGGTATGGAATCAGCTGTTTACTCTGCACTATTAATCGGTACAGCACTGTACAGCGCGTACTTACTTGGCGGAACTTCAGTAATTCTTGGTCTGTTTGCAATTGCGCTTGCCGGCACCGGCTTGCTAACAACTGTTGGCGTCATTGTTTCAATGGATACTTTCGGACCAGTTTCTGATAACGCTCAAGGTATTGCAGAAATGTCTGGCGATGTTCATAGTGAAGGCGCACAGGTTCTAACAAACCTAGATGCAGTCGGTAACAGCACTAAGGCAATCACCAAGGGAATTGCAATTGCTACTGCAGTATTTGCAGCAACTGCATTGTTCGGTGCTTTCCGCGAGGCAGTAACAACTGCAGCAGCAAGTTACACCGGGCCAGATATGCAATACAAGGCAGTACTTGATATCGCTAATCCAGCAAACCTATTTGGTTTGTTGATTGGCGCAGCAGTTGTATTCATGTTTAGTGGCTTACTTATCAACGCAGTATCACGCGCGGCAGGATCGGTAATCTTCGAAGTTCGTCGTCAGTTCCGCGAGAAGCCGGGCATTATGGCTGGCACCGAACTTCCGGATTACAGTCGCGTTGTCGATATCGTGACTAAGGATTCATTGCGTGAACTTACAACCCCAGGTCTACTTGCAGTCCTTACTCCAATTGCAGTTGGTTTCGGCTTAGGAATTGGAGCCCTTGGTTCCTTCTTGGCCGGCACAATCGCAACGGGAACTTTGATGGCAGTATTCCTATCCAACTCAGGTGGCGCGTGGGATAACGCAAAGAAGTTCGTGGAAGATGGACACTTCGGTGGCAAGGGTTCGGATGCGCACTCTGCAACCGTAATCGGCGACACTGTTGGCGATCCATTCAAGGACACTGCTGGTCCAGCTATCAACCCATTGCTAAAGGTTATGAACCTGGTCGCATTGCTGATCGCTCCAGCTGTTGTTGCCATGAATTTGGAAGGCGACACACTCACTCGAGTCGGCATTACTGTTGCCGCAACTTTGGTAATTGTGGTGTCAGTAATCATTTCCAAGCGCCGTTCAATCACAGTTGGTGAGGAAGCGGCAGTTTCCTAAATCTGGAATCCAGTTCAAATAATCAAGTGCACCTCAGTAATTTCTGGGGTGCACTTTTTTGTCGGAATAACTCAATGTTTTAGGGCAATAATGAGTAATCCACAGCCATTCGCGACTCGCGGGCAAAAGACCTCAGTTTGACAATGCCCCTACTTCATAAGGCACACTCTCGGGGATAGCGCTTTTGACTCTATATATAGAGTCTTTGGCATTTGCCGAAGGGAATCTTTTGTCGACACCACATCGTCTGGTTATCGTGGAATCGCCAGCCAAGGCTAAAACGATCCAGAAATACCTGGGTCCAGGTTACGAAGTGACGGCTTCCGTTGGTCACGTTCGCGACTTGCCTGAGCGCGCGATTGATGTGCCGGCCGAAATCAAAAAGCAGCCTTGGGGTCGCATGGCTATTGACGTTGAAGATGACTTCACTCCTTATTACGTAGTTAGCTCCAAAAAGAAGGACAAAGTCGCGGAATTAAAGCGCATGCTAGCTGACGCCGATGAATTATTGCTCGCAACTGATGAGGACCGCGAAGGCGAAGCTATTGCCTGGCACTTGATGGAAATCTTGCGTCCAAAGGTTCCAGTTCGCCGAATGGTGTTTCATGAAATTACGCCAGAGGCAATCCGCCATGCTGCAGAATCAACTCGCGACATTGATATGCAACTGGTTAACGCGCAGGAAACTCGGCGCTTGATTGACAGACTTTATGGATTTGAAGTATCGCCAGTTCTATGGCGCAAGGTTCAAGCGGGACTTTCTGCTGGACGCGTGCAGTCAGTAGCAACTCGACTGATTGTGGAGCGTGAGCGCGAACGCATTGCTTACAAGCGAGCTTCTTACTGGGACATCGAAGGTAACTTTGACCCACAATCATTTAGTGCAAACCTAGTTGCTGTTGGTGGCAAAAAGATTGCGCAAGGAAAAGATTTTGATACGTTAGCTCAACTTAAAGATGCAACCATAGTTCACCTAGATGAAGTTGCTGCAAAAAGTTTGTGTGCATCGTTAACTGATGCAAAGTTTGCAGTTCGTTCGGTTGATGATCGTCCGTACTCAAGCAAACCAAAAGCGCCATTCATGACTTCGACTATGCAACAAGCAGCTTCGGGTCGATTGAAATGGGGCGCGCAGCGCACCATGCGTGTGGCACAGGCGTTGTATGAACGCGGATACATAACTTATATGCGTACCGACTCAACAACGCTTTCGGATACTGCGTTAAATGCTGCACGTACACAAGCTGCTCAACTTTACGGAACTGATCACGTATCTGAAGCGCCTCGTCGTTATGACCGCAAAGTTAAGAACGCGCAAGAAGCGCACGAAGCAATTCGTCCAGCCGGAGATGTTTTCCGCACGCCCGCAGAAGTCGCTGGCGAATTAGTTGGCGATGAATTTGCGCTGTATGACTTAATTTGGAAGCGCACAGTTGCAAGCCAGATGGCAGATGCAAAAGGCACTACTGCAACGATTCGTATTGGCGCTACTAGTGGCGATGGTCGGGACGCAGAATTCTCAGCAAGTGGAACTGTAATCACTTTCCGTGGCCACATGGCTGCCTACGATGATGCTGACGAAGATCAAGATGAAAAAAATGATGCTCGTCGCTTACCTGCAGTCAAGGTCGGGGACTCAGTAACAGCTATTTCACTTGAGCCAAGTGGTCACACTACTAATCCACCAGCTCGCTATACCGAGGCAACACTTGTGCAAAAACTTGAAGAGCTTGGCATTGGCCGGCCTTCAACTTATGCGGCAATTGTGAGTCGCATTATTGACCAAGGTTATGTTTGGAAACGTGGCAGCGCTTTAGTCCCACACTTCTTGGCATTCACTGTTACGCGCTTGATGGAAGAAAACTTCACGCAACTTGTGGACTATGACTTCACTGCTTCGCTTGAAGAAGTACTCGATGAAGTAGCCAGCGGAAATCAAGGACGACTTGAAGTTCTAAAGCGTTTCTACTTTGGCGAGAAAACTGAAGGTTCTATCTTTCCGGGACTTGCCCCACTCGTTGCGGTTTATGGCGACATTGATGCGCGCGCAATGGCATCGTTACCGATCGAAGGTCATGAAGGAATAGTTCGTGTTGGTAAGTATGGTCCATACTTAGAGCGCGGCGAAGGGGAAACTTTGCAGCGGGCAAACATCCCACAGGATTTAGCGCCAGATGAAATGACTGCAGAAAAAGCTGAAGAGCTATTCAACGCACCTTCAGGTGAGCGTGAACTTGGGGTTGACCCAGAAACTGAACGAACCTTGATGGCAAAGACTGGAAGGTTCGGTCCATACTTCACTGAAGTTCTGCCGGAGGGTTCTCCTAAGAAAGAGAAGGCACGCACTGCGTCGTTGTTCTCAACCATGGATGTTGAGCAAGTGACGCTAGAAGATGCGCTTCGCATGTTTACTTTGCCGCGTGAGATTGGACTTGATCCAACTGAAGGGGAGCCAATTACTTCCCAGAACGGTCGTTACGGCCCGTACCTGCTAAAGGGTAAAGAGTCCCGCACGCTGCCCGATGAGGAGTCGATCTTTGGCTGCACATTAGAGGAAGCATTGGTTCTATTTGCGCAACCAAAACTTCGTCGTGGCCGTGGGCAAGCAGCTCCACCATTAAAGATTGTTGGCGTTGACCCATCAACTCAAAAAGAAGTTGTGGTTCGTGAAGGTCGATTTGGAATTTACATAACTGATGGCGAAACAAATGCCTCACTTCGCGGTGGCGACTCAGTTGAAACTATTTCAATTGAACGTGCTTCCGATTTACTTGCTGAACGTCGGGCTGCTGGTCCAGCAGTAAAGAAGCCAGGTGCTCGTAAGGTTGCTGCTAAGAAACCACCAACCAAGAAGAAAGCCGCTTCGAAGAAAAAATCTGCGGCGAAGAAAGCAGTTGGAAGCACCAAGGTAGTTAGTGGCGCAGCAGCGAAAAAAGCCTCCGCCAAGACTAAGACTGGTGTTGGAAATGTGGCAACGGAATCTGACGTCACCCCGGTTGGCTAAGGTTTACCTGTGAGTACTGGATTCTTTATTGCCATCGAAGGCGGCGAGGGTGCGGGCAAATCCACGCATTCAAAGCGGCTGGCGCATTACTTAGAGTCCATAGGTCATGAAGTAGTTCTGACGCGTGAACCTGGCGGCACACCAACGGCGGAGAAAATCCGAAACATTTTGTTGGATCCAGAAATTGCGGACATGCCAGATCAAACTGAGGCACTTTTGTTTGCAGCCTCGCGCGCTGACCATGCTGCCAACTTGATTCGACCAGCACTAGAGCGAGGCGCCACAGTTATTTGTGATCGTTACTTTGATTCCTCTGTCGCATACCAGGGTTTCTCGCGGGGGCTTGGCTCAGACAAAATTCGAGATTTAAGTCTCTGGGCAACTAATAATTTGATTCCTGATTTCACAATCTATTTAGATGTGCCAGCCGAAGCAGCGCAACAACGCATGGATGGCACTGATCGAATGGAAATTCAGTCGCGTGATTTTCATGAGGCAGTTCATCAAGCATTTCGCGACATCGCTGCTAATTCAAAGTTTCCAAATGTATTAATAGATGCAACTGCGCCGAAAGACGAGGTTGCAGCTGCTGTGCAAGCAGCCATTGATGGAGTTTTAGCTTCCCGATGAAAGTTTTTGATTCCTTAATCGGGCAAGAACAAGCAGTACAGGAAATGCAACGAGCCACAATTGATGCAGCCAAACTTTCAATTGGCGAACGTGGCGATGCTATGACTCATGCTTGGCTAATCACTGGACCGCCTGGCAGTGGGCGAAGTACATTGGCGCTTGCTTTCGCAGCATCGCTTGTTTGCCCAAATGGTGGTTGCGGGGAATGTATAGATTGCCGCAATGTCGCAGCCGGAATGCATCCTGATGTGGAGCACATAGTTCCTGAAGGCATCGTATATAAAGTTGATGCAACTCGGAGCTTGATTGAGCGCGCATCCCTTTTACCAACACGTTCCCCATGGCACGTGATCGTGGTTGAGGACGTGGACCGATTTCGCCTTGATGCAGCCTCAACATTGCTCAAGACATTAGAAGAGCCACCACCACAAACCGTCTGGTTACTGTGCGCCCCAACTGTTGATGACGTTTACCCAACAATTCGCAGTCGTTGTCGCCATGTATTGCTCACCACCCCAACCCTGTCAGCAATTGCTGAGCAATTAACTTCACGATTTGGTATTGACGCAGCAATGGCGTCCTTTGCAGCGCGCGCAGCCCAGGGTCACATCGGTCGAGCTCGAGCAATTGCTACTGATGAAAGTGTTCGGTTACGTAGAAAGCAAACACTTGATATCCCAGCAAACCTTCGAACTGTGAGTTCTTGCTTTGATTTAGCGAGCAAAATTGTTGCAAGCGCGAACGCTGATGCCGATGAAATTGTTAGCCCCTTAGATGAAAAAGATGATCAAGACATCCGTACTGCTTATGGTGAAGGCGCTGAAGGCAAAGGATTAAAGACAGTAGAGCGCCAGATGAAGAGCTCACTAAAAATCTTGGATGAACGAATTAAGGCTCGCCGTCGCCGAGTGTTAAGCGATCAGTACGATCGAGTTCTTCTAGATCTAACGGGGTATTTTAGAGATGTTTTAGTGATTCAATCTGGCGCAAGCGTTGAATTGATAAATGAAGAAATGCGAGAAGTAATTGGGCGAGTAGCAAGCGCGGATGATGAATCAGCGACGTTACAAAAGATTGCCGCGATTACCGAAACTCGGGATCAAATCGTGGCAAACGTTAACCCATTAAACGCCTTTGAATCGTTGTTTGTAACGCTTAGGGATCCAAAGCTCAATGCAATTGTTGGTTAGTTTCCAAAATCTTGCGCGCTGGATTAAGGTCTAGAGAGAATCATTTAGGGGATTAGTTGCGTAAATTTCTTGTTGTCAGCATAGTTTTTTTGATAGGCATCATTGCACTGCTTGGCTATGCGC
>JBDNJO010000053.1:0-10591 GCA_041687715.1 Candidatus Nanopelagicales bacterium | reverse complement strand
GCATCACACATCCCTTAGTAGTTTTGGGCATATTTACTTTTGGTCTGTATGCGATGTACTTCACGCCATTGTTTGCCACTTTGATGGGCAGTCATACTGGACATATTTTCATGGAAGTTCATTTCTTAATTTCTGGTTTACTTTTTACGTATGTAGTTATTGGGTCAGATCCAAGCCCAAGAGAAGTTCCGTACTGGTCTCGATTGATGATCGTGTTAGTTGGTCTATCACTTCACGCCTTTTTCGCGATCGCACTTATGCAATCCACTGAACCAATCGGCGTTGATTGGTACATCCAAGTTCAACCACCTTGGGTAACGAGTTTGTTGGCCGATTCCCAAACTGGAGGAAGTGTTGCCTGGGCCCTTGGTGAGGTTCCAACCTTCGTGTTGCTCGTAATCGTTGCTGTGATGTGGGCTCGAAGTGATACTCGCCTAGCGAAACAGTTAGATCGCGCCGCTGACCGCGATGGCGACTTTGACCTAAAGGAATACAACGCTGGACTCAGCGCATTAAATAAGCGAGATAACGCAACTAGCGAATAAAGCGATCCTTTTGGAAAGGGTGTTCGGCCCTAAACTCAGCGACTTGTGCAAGCTCAATGTCCGCGTAAAGCACTTCTTGCGAAGTCCCAGCCTCAGCCACAATTTCCCCTCGTGGACTAATCACCATTGAATGACCACCCAGCATGATGTCGCCATTTGGTCCAACCTCATTGCACGCGATAACCCAGGCCTGATTTTCAATGGCACGCGCTTGATTTAAAACTCGCCAGTGATTTATCCGTGGCGTTGGCCAGCCAGAACTAATAAGTATTGTCTCAACACCCACATCGCCCATGCCACGAAATAACTCTGGGAAGCGCAAGTCATAGCAAATCGCCAAACCGGCATGACCCACAGGTGTATCTTTGGCAGTCACAATCTGCGTTCCACGATTTAGTAAAATTGCTTCGCCGTGATCAAATCCATAAAGGTGCATCTTGCGGTAAAAATCAACAATCTCACCTGCTGGATTAATCAGCACCGCGGTGTTCGACATTCCGCCATCTGCAAGTCGTTCAACAAAAGAGCCGCCATGTAACCAAAAATTTCCAGACTTTGCAGCAGCTTGTAATTGCTTTACCGATTCACTGTCAGTGGACTCTGCGTACTCTTCCAGTGCACCAGAGTTAAAGGCACCTATTTTCCACAGTTCGGGCAAAATCACTAAATCGCATTTACCTTTTTGTTGTGCAACCAAGTCCAAAACTCTTGGGACTCTAATTTCAGGAGTCTCAGTATCACTTACGTCAATTTGTAGCAGTGCAACACGACTCATGCGGCCAGCCTAACAAATATATTTAGCTGAAAATAAGTGTTTTAAATATCGAGAACCAGCGACTTTCCCATTCCTCTGGAAACACAGGGATACATCACACCAATTTCATCGAGCTTCAATGCGATGGCCGATCGAATTGAAAGACTAGTTTCGGAACAACGTGCCTTTGCAGGTGATGCATCTCATCAACTTCGAACTCCACTTACCGCGTTGCAACTAAGACTTGAACGCTCTCTTGAAATGATTGAGTCTGATCCCGCAGGAGCAGCTCAGCGTCCTGAGGCAGCAATGGGTGAAGCTGATAGGTTGCAACGCCTAGTTGAAGGTTTACTAATTCTGAGTCGATCTGATAACACTGAGAATTTAGAAGTTGGCAGTGAAACCCAAGGAAACGGCTTGGGACTTGCGATCGTGGATCGATTAACTCGAGCAAGTGGCAGCCATGCCGAATTAATTAACTTGTAACCTATTGGACTAAGCGCGAACGCCTATTTACCAACTGCTTAAGCGGGACTACCGTTTCTGGCATCAGGTTTAGCTGGCGGCTGCGGCAATCTACAAATTCTTTCTAGCCATAACGCAATAGCCGCAGTCATTAAGCTCGAGGTTGCTGCGATCAATGAAACCACAATTCGATTACTCGCTGCTGGTGAATTTGCTGCCACAACACTTGATAGTGCAACACCAAAGTAGAACCCAAAAACTAACGAGCCCACTCGAGATGCCGACATTGCCAGCGCTGCGGTTCGGGCCGCAACTAACGGGTGAAGTCTGGGTGCCTGGGAACCTGGCTTTAATCGCGCTCGCGTCATTAGTGTCCACACCAACAAACTGAGCGTTACTAACACCATTGCCACTGCGCTTCCAGTTGGTACTGGCAGGCCTTGAATAAACCACATCGGCCAAAGCTGTGAAAGTGACCAACCGACGGCGCTCGCTAAAACCGCAAGGATCGCTAACGTGCCAACTTTAGTTTGCTGAATCATTGCGAGACCTCAAGTGTTAAGTCTGGTCTTGGCCTAACGCCAGTTACATCAACCTGCGCTAAAGAATCTGAAACGGATTGCTGTCCTGGAATTAAATAATCCGGATCGAGCGTTGACCAAGGTAACAATACAAAGCCACGTTCATGCGCTCGTGGGTGTGGCAAAACCAAATTTTTCGAATCAATAATTAAGTCATCCATTGCCAATAAATCAAGGTCCAATGTACGTGGGCCCCAACGTTCATTTCTTTCCCTGTGAGCTGCAACTTCAATTTGCTGAGTAACTTCAAGTAGTTGTTCCGGCGACAAAATAGTTTTTACAACGGCCACAGCATTTAAGTAATCATCTTGCGCTGGCCCACCAACAGGGTCAGTCTCAAATACTGGTGAAATGGAATGAACTTGGGTACCAGTAGCGGTATTTAATGAATCGATTGCAAACTGCAGGTTGGCTAATCGGTCGCCCAAATTTGAGCCTAGTCCAACGGTTGCCTTCATTACGGTAGCGACCTGGACACCGAAACATTTCCAAACGGAACTGCAATTGGAGCCTGTGGTTTATGAACTGTCACAGTTACTGCAGTGACTCCTGCTATTTCCAGGCAGTCAGAAGCAATTTGGTTAGCGAGTTTTTCAATTAAGTTAACGGGCTCACCTGTTATTGCAGCGTGAGCAATCTCTGCAAGTTCTGCATAATTTACTGTGTCTCGAACATCGTCTGAGGAAATTGCTGATTCAAAGTTCGTGACTACTTCTAAGTCCACCAAAAAAGTTTGACCTTCTCGGCGCTCGTGTTCAAAAACTCCGTGGTAACCAAAGCCGATAATGCCGGTGATCGTAATTTTATCTATCATGTTGTCTGCGCCAGTCTCTCCACAACAGCAATTGCATCCCTTGATGCTTTCACATCATGCACGCGTACTGCCCAAGTACTGCGAAGCGCCATAAGAGTTGAAATTGCGGTTGTTGCGGATTCACGTTCTTCCATGATGCGTGCCTCACCATCTTTTGCAAGTAATTCACCTAAGAATTTTTTGCGGGATGCGCCCATAAGTATCGGAAGTCCTAGTTCAGCTAACACATCAAGGTGCTTTAAAATCGGCCAGTTTTGATCAACTGTTTTTGCAAATCCAATTCCTGGATCTATGGCAATGCGTTCTTTGGCAATACCTGCTGTCACTGCTGCATTAACTTGGACACTGATTTCCGTTTGAACATCTCGAACAACATCGTCATAATCAGTCAAGGTGTTCATGATGTTTGATGGTCCACGCCAATGCATCAATACATAGGGCACATCTAATGTCGCAACGTAGCTCAACATTTCTGGATCCGCTTTTCCACCACTTACGTCGTTAATTAGATGAGCGCCAGCAGCCACTGCGGCTATCGCAACCTGCGAACGCATCGTGTCAATACTAAAAACTGCATCTGTTTTTGCCAACTCAGTTATTACTGGCAAAACTCGGTCAATTTCTTCTTGTGCCGAAATGCGCTCAGACCCAGGACGGGTAGATTCGCCGCCAATGTCGATGATGTCTACGCCATCTGCAATCATTTGCTGAGCGTGTGCGATTGCAACTTTAGAATCAAAAAATAATCCACCATCACTAAATGAATCAGGTGTGACGTTGAGAACTCCCATGACAAGAGTACGCTCTAGTGAACTAATTTGTTTTGGAAGCCCACTTGGATGCAGCATCGAAATTACTTACCGTTAATAAGTGACATGGCTTCAACGCGTGTTGCTGGGTCGCGCAACTGGCCACGAACCACCGATGTCAAAGTCTTAGAGCCTGGTTTACGTATACCTCGCATGGACATACATAAGTGTTCACATTCGATTACAACGATTGATCCGCGCGCGCCAAGTATTTCAGTCATTGCATCTGCAATCTGTGTCGTTAAGCGCTCTTGGACCTGTGGTCGGCGAGAGTACATATCAACAAGACGCGCGATCTTAGAAAGTCCAGTAATTTTTCCATCTTCACCCGGGATGTAACCCACGTGGCCAACTCCGTGGAATGGCAGTAAATGGTGTTCACAAGTTGAATAAATTGGGATGTCGCGAACGACTACCAATTCATCGTGCCCAAGTGAAAACGAAGTCGTCAATACATCTTGCGCTGTTTGGTGAATGCCACCAAAAATCTCAGCGTAAGACTTGGCTACTCGCGCTGGGGTTTGAGCTAATCCTTCACGGTCTGGGTTTTCGCCAATTCCAATTAGTAACTCGCGAATTGCTGCTTCCACGCGAGCCGCATCAAAGGGCCTAACAGCCGGTGGTTCTGGTAGCTGCTCGATTGGATCAATGCTCACGCGTTCGCCTACAGAGTTTGAGCAGGCGTTGGTTCGGCCAGTGCTGATTCGGCTGAGTCAGTAACAACTTCGCCATTGGAGTCATCAGCTGCTTTGGGGCCAAATGCGTTCGTTAGTGCAAGTGGTGGCACATCAACGGGTGGACGATCACTTGGTGAGCGACGCGCAGAACCAGTCCAGGCCGGACGACCTGGGCGACGATTTAATGGCTGGAAAATTCGTTCGATTTCCTCGCGATTAAGAGTCTCTTTCTCAAGTAACTCAACAACCAAGGCATCTAAAACATCGCGATTTTCGGCCAGAATTTCATAAGCTTCATGGTGGGCAACATCTATGAAAGCCCGAACTTCTTCGTCAATTGCTGCGGCAACTTCTTCTGAATATTCCCGGCCATGTCCCATGTCGCGGCCCATAAATACTTCACCGGATTCGGTGCCGTATTTAATGGCGCCAAGGCGCTCTGTCATACCGAACTGCATAACCATCTTGCGAGCAACTGAGGTTGCTTTCTCGATGTCATTGCTCGCGCCAGTAGTTGGATCATGAAAGATCATTTCCTCGGCAGCGCGCCCGCCAAGCATGTAAGCAAGTTGATCTTGCATTTCACTACGAGTTATTGAGTATTTGTCATTTTCAGGCAGAACCATGGTGTAACCAAGTGCGCGTCCGCGCGGCAAAATTGTCACTTTGTGAACTGGGTCAGTATTAGGCAGCGCTGCAGCAACTAGTGCGTGGCCGCCTTCGTGATATGCAGTAATCAAACGTTCGTGCTCACCCATAAGGCGAGTTCGCTTTTGTGGTCCACCAATTACCCGATCTATTGCCTCATCGAGGGTTTCGTTAGTAATAAGTTTTTGATCGGTACGCGCAGTAAGTAGGGCAGCTTCGTTAAGCACATTTGCTAAGTCAGCGCCAGAAAATCCTGGAGTCCGCCTGGCAACCGCAGTTAAATCCACATCTTCGGAAATTGGCTTACCTTTTGCGTGGACTGTAAGAACGTCGCGACGGCCAAGAAGATCTGGAACATCAACTGCAATCTGTCGGTCGAAGCGTCCTGGACGAAGTAATGCTGGGTCAAGAATGTCTGGGCGGTTAGTTGCAGCAATCAGGATTACGCCAGTGTTGGCATCAAAGCCATCCATCTCAACAAGCATCTGGTTCAAAGTTTGTTCCCGCTCATCGTGACCGCCACCCATACCCGCACCACGATGACGACCTACTGCATCTATTTCATCGATGAAAATAATCGCGGGAGCATTTGCTTTTGCTTGTTCGAATAAATCGCGAACTCGACTAGCGCCAACACCAACAAACATTTCAACGAAGTCCGAGCCTGAGATTGAAAAGAACGGTACGCCTGCTTCGCCAGCAACTGCGCGAGCTAGCAAAGTTTTACCAGTTCCAGGTGCGCCATAAAGCAAGACACCCTTTGGAATTTTTGCGCCTAGTGCTTGAAACTTTGCTGGTTCTTGTAAGAACTCACGGATCTCATCTAGTTCTTGTACGGCTTCATCCGCGCCGGCAACATCTGCAAAAGTTGTTTGCGGCATATCTTTAGTAATCATTTTGGCTTTGGATTTGCCAAACTTCATTACTTGTCCGCCACCTTGCATTTTACCCATGAAGTAAAACAGCAAACCCAAGATTAAAATAATTGGAAGTACAGAAGCAAGCAGGCTTACTAAAAATGATTGCGATGGAACCGTAACGTTGTAACCATCTGGAATATTTCCAGCAGCTTTTTCAGCTTTTAATAAATCGATTAAATCTGTGCCCTGGCCGGCAATATAATTGGCAGTAACTTTCGTGCCGTCAGTCAAAGTGACATTTATAAGTTGATCTTTGTCGACCAAAGTAACCGACTTGGCTCTGCCCTGCTGAATGTCATCAACGATCTTCCAGGTGTCTACTTTTTCGCTAGCGCTGCGTCCAGTGGCTGCGTTGCTTCCAATAAGCAACGCCATTACGGCAAACAGAATCCAAATTAGTGGGGATCGAAAAACTGACTTTAACTTCATGTTGCGCAAACCAACGCCCTTAAAATCGCGAAATTATTGAATCTTTACGGTACTACCCATTCTCTCTGACTGCGAAACTGTTGGCTCACGTTGTGGACCTTGTTCGCTGCTAGCGACATACCTAAAGTGCCAAATACCCATTCTGCAAGGGAATTTCCCTATGGTTTAGATGTGATCTTTAAGTCAGTCTTGGACGAGCGCCCTTACCCCGACCTAACCATTGCTAGCGAGGATTGGGCTGCCTTGGCGCCCAGGCAAATTCGCTTGGCAGATCTGGCGACCATTCGTAGCACGCTGGACCTAAATGCCTTGTTAGCGAGTGACTCTACTTTTTTTGGTGATTTGTTTGCGCACGTTGTTCGTTGGAATGGTCAGCTGTATTTAGAAGATGGCTTGCACCGCGCTGTTAGAGCCGCGTTACAGGGGCGCACTTCATTGCATGCCCGCGTCCTAGATCATCCAGGAAACTAAAGTCGTCCTGCTTCATGCACTCGCTGTAAGAAATCTTGGGTGTCCACATGTTGTGGCGCACTAATAACTTGGGACGCTGGGCCGCGCTCGATAATTTTTCCGTTTTTGAGGAAACAAACTTCATCTGCAACTTGTGTTGCAAATCCCATTTCATGAGTTGCTAAAACCATTGCCATACCCTCGGTCTTTAGATCGCGAACAATCGAAAGCACTTCATTTACTAGAACTGGATCCAGTGAGGATGTTATTTCATCCAGTAGAAGCAGTCGCGGTTTAACCGCAATCGATCGAATAATTGCAACTCGCTGTTGCTGTCCACCACTTAAGCGATCTGGAAATTGATCTGCTTTATCGGCTAAATCAAAACGGCGCAGTAATGTCATAGCTTCATCGCGCGCCTGAGTCTTCGCAATTTTATGCACGCGAATTGGAGCAAGTGTGATGTTATCTAAAACGCTCATGTGCGGGAATAGATTAAAACTCTGAAAGACCATACCCAGACTTCGGCGGACTTCATCGACATCGATGCCTGGATCAGAAATCTCACGACCATCCAAGAAAATTGATCCGTCGTCAATTGAATCCAACAAGTTCACGCAGCGAAGCAAAGTTGATTTACCAGAGCCAGATGCCCCTATTAATACAGTGGCAGTGTGATCCGGAACGGTAAGAGAAAGATCATCAAGAACCAAGTGTTCATCAAAACATTTACGAAGATTTTTTACTTCTAATACATTCATGCTGAGCCCTGCGCATTTTGCCGTTTAATTGATTTAGCAAGCACCCGATCGGTGTATCTCGTAAGTGGAATCGTGATTAATAAGAAAAGTATTGCTGCGATGACATAAGGCGTGTAATTAAATGTCCGGGAACTTGCGATCTGCGCTGCGCGAACTGCATCGGTCACGCCAAGGATTGAAACTAAGCCAGTGTCCTTAAGTAGCGCCACTAAATCATTTAGTAGTGGTGGCACGACTCGCTTTACGGCTTGCGGCAAAACAACGTGACGCATAGTTTGCGATGAAGTAAGTCCAAGTGATCTGGCAGCTGCTCGCTGACTTGGATGTATCGACAAAATTCCACTTCGAAGTACTTCAGCAACATACGCAGAATAGGTAAGTACTACTGCTGCCGTGCCCAGAATCAAAACGCTGTTAGTTAGGCCATCTATGCGAAGTGCCGGTACTCCAAAGCCAATTAACAAAATAACCAGCAGTAACGGGATGCCACGAAAAATATCGACATAAGCGGTAGCTAAAAAACGAAATGGTGTTAACGCTGCCGAGCGAGATGTTCGCAGCAGCGCAAGGGTCATCGCAAAAATTCCAATCAGAATTGATGCGATGATCGTCAATCTGACATTTACAACAAGCCCTTTAGAAATTGCGCCTAAGACTTCGCTGCCATAAGACCAATCAAAAAAAGTTTCTTTAACCACTTGCCACCCAGGTGAGGTGACTATGAGCGAGGCTAATGCGCCTAGAACTAATACAGAGGAAGTTGTTGCGATCAGAATCTTTTTGCGATTGATCGCTTTTCGCGCAACTTGGCGCTGGACTTCGCGCGGACTAGGTGTCCATAACGAAGCCCGACCCGAATCATCTCGGGTCGGGCTCGCGTTATTCATGACTTAACTAAACCAGCACTATTGAAGTACTGGTGCGCCAGCGTCAGATGAAAGCCACTTTGCAGTGATTTCATCTAATTCGCCACTTGCACGGATAGCGTCAACTGCCTGTGAAACACAGGATGTGATTGGGCTATCTTTTGTTAGCAACAATCCGAAGTCGCCATTGTCACCAGTTGATGGAAGTTGACCAACAATAATGCCACCTTCAACTTCAACACCAGAAAGGTAGAAAGCAGTTGGCAAGTCAACGACGATGCCATCAATCTGACCGTTCTTTAGCGCAGCTACAGCAGCAGCATTGTCATTGAATGCCTGTGGCTCAGAGCCAAACACTGCTGAGATTGCATCAAGTGATGTTGTTCCAACACCAGCGCCAAGCTTTGCGCCCTTTAGTTCCTCAATTGTGGTTAGACCCTCGATTGGGCTACCTGCGTAAGAAACGATGGCTTGTGGAGCTGAGTAGTAAGCACTTGAGAAATCGACAGCTGCTTTGCGTTCTTCAGTGATTGAGAACTGTTGCAAGTTGAAGTCGAAGTCTTTTACGCCTGGTGTGATTGCGCCATCAAATGTGGTGCGCACCCAAGATACATCTTCCTTAGCAAAGCCAAGTTGAGTTGCAACTGCATATGCAACTGCTGCCTCGAAGCCTTCGCCGGATTCTGGTGCATCATCGATAACCCATGGGAAGTATGCAGGTTCGCCTGTGGCAATAGCTAACTTGCCAGAGGTTAGTGTCTGCAAACTTTCTGGGGCACAGGCACTTGCTGCTGTTTCGGCAGTAGTCGGCGCGGCTGATGCTGCTGTTTCTGCTGACGATCCGCAGGCAGTTAATAACAGCGCTGATGCTGCAATTAGTGCTGTGCCGAATCGAGGTGTAAATACGTTTTTCACGCTGTCTCCTTGATATTTCAGTTGGCATGAGTCAACGGTTGTTCACCCATGTTGGGCCCGTTATGGACCCGCGCTTGCTGCTTGCGCAGCCAGGTCTTCATCCGGGGGCACCCCATCGCGGTCTGCAAGGGTTGTCGGATAGCTAGCCGGGACTTAGTGCTATCACTCTTGACCTGCCCAAACCATAACAAAGATTTCGTAAAGTGAAAAGTCGAGAGCCAGCGTGAAATAATACGGAAATGCAAAACCCATTATTCAATGAAGCCATGCGTAAAGCGTTGGTGCTTGCTGCAAGTGCTTCGCAACAAGGTGAAGTTCCAATCGGTGCGCTCGTACTTAATCCGGCTGGGCAAATTGTGGGCGAAGGTTTTAATACTCGTGAACAAGAGCGCGATCCAATGAATCATGCTGAGGTGGTTGCGCTGCGCATGGCAGCCAGTGCAAATAAGACTTGGCGCCTGGATGACCACACATTAGTTGTGACATTAGAGCCATGCACCATGTGCGCTGGCGCTGCAGTCCAAGCTCGAGTTGGTCGAATTGTGTTTGGCGCTTTTGATAAGAAGGCAGGCGCAGTTGGATCACTTTGGGATGTAGTGCGAGATCCCCGGCTACCCCATCGACCAGAAGTGGTTTCTGGGGTTTTGGCAGATGAATGTGCGGCAATCTTGAGTGAGTTTTTTAAAGCACAGCGGTAGTTTTACGATTTTTGATGCGTCGCAATAGCAAGTAATCTTGATCTCGGTATCGTGTCCGAGTGGCCGAAGGTGCAACTCTCGAAAAGTTGTGTGCGTGTAAGCGCACCGTGGGTTCAAATCCCACCGATACCGCCATAAATCCTGTTCGCCCTTTCGGGCGGATGGGATTTATTTGGTTGTAATCAGCGGGATTTGGGAGGAACTTGCGTCAGCAAGTGACGGTTCCCACCGATACCGCCAAGCAAAACCTGTCCCTTGG
>JBDNJO010000052.1:0-5195 GCA_041687715.1 Candidatus Nanopelagicales bacterium | reverse complement strand
GTAGTCAACCTTGGCGCTTGGGCAAATTTCTGCCACGCGAGCCTTGATAACTTCGATCATGACTGGGCTAGAAGCCTGTCCTTCAGATCCCCACACAACTGCGTTTCCAGCGCCAGCGCCAGTTACACAGAACCAGTCAGCCATCAAGCTTGCGGCAATTGTGTAGTCAAATGATGGGTCAGCAGCAATTCCGTCAGCTACAGCTACACCAGGTGCAGCAGTTTGGTTGGTTGTCATTACAGGAATGTCGCCCAAGTCAGCTAGTGGAATCAATGCAGCTGGTACAGCGTTTGTGATGATTAGATCAACCTTGTCTGTGACAGCCTGTGCGAAGAACTTAGGTAGTGGATCAATTACGCCACCAGCGTCGCTTGTCTGTGTGACAACTACGCCTTGTGACTCAAGGCCAGCCTTGATTGTGTCGGTCCACTGCTTTAATACTGGAATCTGGTCGTTGATCGAAATCATTGCAACCTTCTTGCCAGATGCAGCCGATACATCAAACGCATCGCCTGGGTAAGCAAATGTCAAAGTAGCAGCAAGCGCAGCATCATATGCTGCCTGTGCTACCGCTAAGTTATCTGCCGCAGGAGCGCTAGCTGCCTCGGTAGGTGCTGCTTCTTCAGACGAGCTTGAGCAACCGCTCAAAACAAGTCCAGCAGCAAGCGCGACGGCTATGAAACCGAAACGCATTTTCTTTTGTGAATGCATTAGACGTACCTTTCGTTGTTTTGATTCAGTCACTCGACCGTGACCGAAGGTTGGATGCCACCGTGGCTACGAGCACGCCTATAACTAGCGCACCACCATAGAACACATCTGTAATCCAAACCTCGAAACCCTTGAGCTGTAGGCCCGTGATTCCGGTTTCGAGGAAATATACAGCTACAACTGTGCCCCAGACGTTAAAACGTCCTGGCCTAATTGCAGTTGAACCAAGGAATGCTGCCGCGAAAGCTGGCAACACATATGACTTACCAATGCTGGATTGCGCAGCACCGGCAGTAGTCAAGACCATGGCGCCAGCAAGGGCAGCCATGGTGGAGCAAAGAATAAGTGAGTAGTAGCGGTAAGCATTCGTGCGAATACCAGCAAGACGCGCAACTTCGCGACCAGCTCCGACAAAGTAAAGTTGGCGCCCAACTGGAGTGTGCTCAAGCACATACCAAGCGATGAAAGCAACGATCAACATAAACCAGAACGCTGCGTAGAAACCAAAGATTCGAGTCTTTACCAGAGCGACAAAAGAAAAAGTCTGCACACTAAGTGTGGTGTTGCCAGCAATACCACTAACGATTCCACCAAGAGCAGTTCCCGTTCCCAGAGTCACAACCAGCGAAGGAATTTTTGCTTTCACACTTAGTAGTCCATTTATAAAACCAAATAGCGCTGCGAAAACAAGCGCGATCAATATTGCGATTGGAAGTGATATGCCATGCACGGTTGCAAGCCATGCCGGGATTGCAGCGCCAAGTGAAACGGCGCCACCAATTGATAAGTCAAACTCTCCAGCTGACAGCGCAAAAACTAAGCCGAGTGTTAGTAATACTGTGGCGGCCTTCTGGTTTGCAATGGACGTCACATTTTGCCAAGTTGGGAAAACGTCTGGAAGTAAAATACTGAATATTAAAAACAGGAAAACCCAGGCAACAAGAATTGCGTAAGCCTGGACTCGGTAACTACTTGAAACCGAAGCACTCGTGCGATCTTTGGAACTGCTGCGGCTAAATTTCAACCGGCGCAAGGACACACTTTGGGACACGTGGACTTCCTATCCTTTTGAAACGGCTGCCTGGGGGGAGGCGCTCTGTTGAGTGTAAGTCTGGGGGAAATTCAATGTTACCGTAGGGTAAATCTTCAACTTTGTATACAACATTCAGGTAACAGGGGGTCAAAAATTGCTCTCAAAACTCGAAATACTCCACTAATTAAGGGAAATCAACCGACTTTCCCCCGTTTTACTGGATTTATCAGGAATGAGCCAAAACATGACATTCTTTGGATTTTGTATACCAAGTGGCAAAATCTCCAATAGTTTAGCCATATTCCAAAGCAGGAGGATCCTTGAAGGTCTCAGTTGTACAAAGTGGTAATTGCACCCAAGATGTCGCAGAGAACGTTGCGATGTTGCTCGAATTAGCAACGCAGGCAACAGCCACAAATCCAGACCTGATCCTGTTACCCGAATTAGCAACAACTCCCTACTTTGCAGCTGGCGACAAGAGTCCTAAATACCGAGATTGGGCAGAGCCAGTCGTAGGTGGCGCTAGTACCGCAGCATTCGCAGAATTTGCAAAAGCCAATAACACTGCACTTGGTTTTGGAATGTATGAGCTAGACAACGACGAGCGCTACAACTCACTTGTGATTATTGATCGCAAAGGAAACGTAGTTTCTGGAAAAACTCACGATGGCAATACTTATCCTGCGTTTCGTAAACTGACTGCGCCCTCAGTTCACATGCCTTCCCTTGACGTGCATGAAGATGAATACTGCACTGCCGGTCCAGGGCCAATGAACTTTGATGTTGATGGTGTCTCCTGCGGTGCGTTGATTTGTTATGACCGCGCTTTCTCTGAGCCATGGCTTGCTAATCGCGCGCTTGGCGCTGATGTTGTGTTGCTTCCAGTTTCATCCCTTGGCTGGAGAGAATCGTTGTTCGTTGATGACTTACGACTTCGCGCGATGGAAACTGGAGTTTTCGTAATTGCTTCAAACCGCTCAGGCGAAGAAACGTGTGGTGGTAAGACGCACGACTTCTTTGGTCGCTCTTGCATCATCGCGCCAACTGGCGAAGTGTTAGCGCAAGCTGGCGGACACACTTATCCAGAAATTATTCACGCCGAACTCGACATGTCGTTACTAGCCAAGGCACGCAAGGATTGGCCTGTTTGGGCGGACCGTCGTCCCGAGCTTTATTCCTGGATGTGGAAGTAAGAATTTAAAAAGTAGTTACCACTACTTAATGATTCCGCGAGAACGCAAGTCAGCTAACTTCGCCGCGTCGTAACCAAGTAGTTCGCCGTAAACCTCATCAGTGTGCTCGCCATGTCCTGGCCCACTCCATCTAATTGATGGCTTGGTATCTGAGAAGAACGGGAAGATGTTTTGCATTGGGAATTCGCCAACACCAGGAACATCAACATTGATAATTGATTCACGGGCTTGGATGTGTGGATCAGCCAACATGTCTTTAGCGGTGTAAACCAAACCGTGCGGAACTTCTTCTTCGATCAAATGATTAATCAGATCTTTCATTTCCCAAGTGCGACTCCACTCGCCAATCATGGCGTCTAGTTCAGCTGTGTTATCGCCGCGAGAAATGTGCGTTGCATACTTTGGATCATCTGCAAGTTCTGGTTTGCCCATGGCATGAGCCAGGCGTTTAAATACCGTGTCCATGTTTGCTGCAATCAAAAGCATCTCGCCGGACTTCGTCGGGTAAACGTTACTTGGTGTGATCTTTGGAAGAACTGATCCTGTGCGCTCGCGCTGGTAACCGCCAATAGCCCATTCTGGAATCAAAGATTCCATGTAAGCCATAACTGATTCGTAAATCGAAGCGTCAATAACTTGACCCTTGCCAGTTTTTTCCTTTGAGTGCAGCGCAGCTAATGCGCCAAGGGTTGCAAATGTCGCAGCAAGTGAATCGCCAAGTGAAATTCCGGCGCGAGCAGGCATTCGATCTGGTTCACCGATTACATAACGAAGGCCGCCCATTGCCTCACCGACTGAGGCGTAACCCGGACGCGGCGCGTAAGGACCGGTCTGGCCGTAACCACTTACGCGAATCAAAATCAAACCTGGATTAATTTTGGAAAGTACGTCATAGCCAAGTCCCCAGCGTTCCAAAGTTCCCGGACGGAAGTTCTCCAGCAACATGTCAGATTGTTCAACGAGTTCCTTAACAATTTGTTGACCTTCAGGGGTGCGCAAATCTGCAGTCACACATTTCTTATTGCGACCTGCGATGGGCCACCAAAGTGACTTGCCATGAGCTTTTTCCTGACCCCAGTCGCGCAATGGGTCACCACGTAGTGGATCTTCAATTTTGATAACTTCTGCGCCGTAGTCGCCCATGAGTTGACCGCAATATGGACCAGCAAGTAACTGACCTAACTCAACAAGTCTTAGGTCACTAAGTGGTCCAGTCACAATTAAGTCCTTTGGTTGTAGTCAGCGCATTTACGCATTCTTCTATTTGTATACAAAGATGGCTCAGCGCGCCACCACATTGCTAGAAAAACCCGATAATTTAGGCAATCCGAGATTTCAATTCAGGTGGACTTGTATACCATCTCAGACCAGAATAGCCGTATGACTACCACAATGCCCATGCCTCGTAATGATATAGACCTCATCGAAGTATCGCCTAGAGATGGTCTTCAGAATGAAAAGATCCCACTTACCGTTGACCAGCGCATCGACTTAATCACCCAGTTGGGGGCTGCGGGCTCAAAGCGCATTGAAGCTGTGGCCTTCGTGCACCCAACGCGAGTGCCCCAGATGGCCAATGCCGAAGAGGTTATGGCTGGGCTCCCTCGGGACAATGGCGTTTCATACTCTGGCTTGATCCTGAACCGTAAAGGCTTAGATCGCGCACTTGATAGCAAGGTGGATGAAGTTCACCTAGTTATTCCAGGCACCGATGAAATGAGTCTGGCTAACCAGAACGTAACTGTGGCTGAAATGTTGGTTCTTGCCAAAGAAGTTTCTGATGTTTGCAAGGAAGAAAATATTCCACTGACAATGACCGTGGCAGTCGCTTTTGGTTGCCCGTTTGCAGGGGAAGTTTCAACCGAACAAGTCACACGCGTACTAGATGGCATGGTTGGGTTACACCTTTCGGAAGTTGGTTTGGCCGACACAATCGGTGTTGGTGTTCCTTGGCAAGTGCGCGCACTTACCGCTGCGGTCAAGGAGCGATTCCCAGATGCGCCCGCTCGATTACACCTTCACAACACTCGCAATAACGGTTACGCAAATGCATTAGCTGGACTTGAAGCTGGTGTGGTTGGTTTTGATAGCAGCGTAGGCGGCTTTGGTGGTTGCCCCTTTGCGCCTAACGCAACAGGCAACATTGCAACTGAAGATTTAAATTACATGTTAGAGCGCTCGGGCGTTGTAACAGGCTTAAACCATGATTCGTTGGTAAGTACAGCGTCTTGGCTAGCCATAGCACTCGAAAAAGATGC
>JBDNJO010000051.1:0-18089 GCA_041687715.1 Candidatus Nanopelagicales bacterium | reverse complement strand
CGTCGCCAGTAGACGACCGGTTCTTCCGGACCAACTGGATGAACTACGCCTGTCACAAGTTCACGGTATAAAGCAATTGAGCATTATTGCCGTAGGCGCGAGCAAGCAGTTAAAAAACAAAGATAAAGAGGGCGACCAAATTTGTTTGGTCGCCCTCTTTACTTACTTTATTGATTATTAGCTGACTAGATCCTCGATTGCTGCTTCGTTTTCTTTTCGGGCTAGGCCGATTACGAATCCGATAACCAGAGCAATAAATGGAATCGACATCAGAACAGTTCCAGTCATGCTTTGAGCCCAAGCAGTAACAGTTGGGTCAACGTCTGCCGCTGTCGTACCCGCTAGCAAGGAGAAGCGTGACATCAGTAAGTACAAACCGAATGCCAAACCAAGAGCTGCTAGCACTGGTGCTATGACACGGGTAAATATGCCTTCGTCCAATTTGTTCTTAGCAAAGAATGCGATGACTGCGACGCTGACCAAAATTTCTACCAAAACAATGGCAATAACTGCCGTTGCACTCATCCAGTAGAACAAATTCAAAATTGGATCAAGCGCGTTTATCTGGAAGTACAGGATCACTACAATCGCAAGTACCGAAGTCGTAATGCTTGCGTTCTGTGGAGCTCCACGACCGTTTACCTTTGCTATTGACTTAGGTAGGACTCCACCACGACTCATTGCATATAGGTAGCGGCTTGCTGAGTTCTGGAATGCCACAATTGCAGCAAATAGACTGGTAAGAATCAACCAACCCATCAGAGTGCCTAACCAGTTGCCAACATATATGTTTGCAATAGTAATTAAGACACCAGTTGGGTTAGCTAATGGAACTCCATCAACACTCGACCATTCAACGGTCTTATTGATCGTTTCCGATGCGCCCATTGCAGTTACCATTGCAAAAGTTACCAGTACGAACATTCCGGTAATAACTCCTACTGCCAAGTAGGTGGCACGTGGAACCGTACGCTTTGGATCCTTAGATTCTTCACCATAGATCGCAGTGGCTTCGAAGCCGATAAACGATGCGAATGCAAATGCGAATGCAATACCGGCAGTGCCAACCAAGCCACCAGCAAAGATGCTACTAGGTGAGAATGCAGCAGCTAGATTCCAGCCTTCAGGCCCACCATCAGCAAGTACCGCAACCGAAGTAATCAATAGTGCTGCTAGTTCGGCAATCAACAGCACACCAAGTACCTTGGCACCAACATTAACGCTAAGTAACGAAAGAACAGTTGCAATTACCAAAGCAACTAGCGCCCATACATACCAAGCAAGTTCAATTCCAAGCAGAGCTGCCATTTGACCTGCCATGACTGCGCCGAAGAACCCATAAATACACCACTGCACAGCTAGGTAAGCAACCATTGAAACCAGTGCCGCACCTACGCCTGCATTAGTTCCAAGTCCACGTCCAACATAAGCAAAGAATGCGCCTGCATTAGTGACGCGGTGCGTCATTGCCGCGTAACCAACGCAAAACAGCAAGAGTACAAGACCAACCAAGAGGTAAGCACCTGGTACACCTGATCCACTACCGAGAACGATTGCAACTGGCGCAGCACCTGTCATACCAGCAAGTGGTGCAGCGGCGGCTACAACGAAGAATATGATGCCAAACACACCAATAGTTCCTTTATGCAACCCTTTTTTTTGTAATACCTGGCCTGAATCATCTGTCGCCATGGGATCCTCCTAGAGTCCTATAGTCCTTACTCGATATAGGGCACTGTGCCCTGCACCGTTTATTTGCTCATCCAGCGCGCGAAATACGCGCTGGAAGACTCAGTACCCCATTCACAAAATTCGAACGGGTCCTAACGATATTCCCAGTTCTTTCCAAAAAAATCCTTCTTTTCTGCATTTCTTCGAGCAAAATCTTTGTCTCTAGGCGGGCAAGTGAGGCTCCAATGCAGTGATGGGGGCCCTGGGCGCCAAAAGCTAAGTGTTTCGGGCGTGTCGGGCGCGAAACATCGAATTTTAATGGGTTTTCAAAGAATTCTTCGTCAAAATTTGAAGAGGCGTACCACATAACGACCTTGTCGCCGGCGGCAATTGGGTTACCCGCAATCTGCGTATCTTTGGTCGCAGTTCGTCGAAAATGCAGCACAGGAGTGGCAAACCTAATGATTTCCTCAGTGACATTTTCGATCAAATCTGGGTTGTCATAAAACTTCTCCAGTTGCTCCGGATTGTCCATGAATGCATTTAGGCCATTCGAGATTGCAGTTCGAGTAGTTTCATTTCCAGCAAAAACAAGCACTTGGAAAAAATTTGCAAACTCAGTTTCGCTCAGATGCTCACCATCTATCTGTGAATGCACCAAAGTACTGACAACATCATCATGCGGATTTGCTCGCCGCTCATCACCCAATTTTCGACCGTACTCAAATAGTGCAAATGCAGCAGGGCTATTGAATGGCAAAAGTTCGAGTGGGGTTTTATTTCCATACGCATCAGGCTCAAGTGGTTCACCAGTTGTACCTTCGACCAGGTGGTCACTTAGTTCAACCATGTAGTCAGCATCCTGCGCTGGAACACCAAGGATGTTCACGATCACTTGAATTGGAAGTGGTGAGGAAATTGCAGTCACCAAATCAACGTCTGAATCTGCAATAGCTGCATCTAACAGAGTGGCAGCAATTCTTCGCGTAGCCATTTCGTAGTCCGCAACTTTGCGAAGTGTAAATGGTGGCATCGCAAGCTTTCGCAATCGAGCATGTATCGGCGGATCACTTTCAATGATCGAACGTCGAACCTCCATTGCTTTCTCAGGCAAGTCCCACAAGTTCACCATCTTTTTTGCTGAGGAAAAGGTTTCCCAATCGCGAGTGACTTGAATGATGTCGTTGTAGCGAGTTACCGCCCAGAAATCACCATCTGAATATTCATGTCGATATACCGGAGCATTGTGGCGCATCCATTTAAAAGTTTCGTGTGGAATTCCTTGTTCGTATATTGCAGGATCAACGATATTTATTGACTCAGTTTGATTCACAACTACTCCTTTAAGTTTTAAGGAACTAACGCGAGTCGACCAGCAACAGTTCCAGCGATTAGTCGTTCGTGCGCGCTCTGTGCTTCTGACAACTTCATTGATTCAACCGAGTGCTTTAATTCATTTTCATTTGCAAGTTTTAGTAGTTCCCCAAGCTGGCCCTGCGTACCCCAGATGCTTGACATGAAACGTGCCTCGTGAGGTACCGCGCCAAACCCAAATAGAATTTTGCCACCAAAAAGTCCGACCACAACTGCTGTTCCTTGTCGTGCCACATGTTTCGCAGCTAACTCAAGAGTGCTCTGAGCTCCGACGAAATCAATCACGGCGTCGAAGGTTCCCTCCAGTGAGTCTGGATTGACCGCTTCATCTGCGCCCACCGCTAATGCGCGAGCTTGCTTATCTGCAGATGTGTCGGCCGCAAAAACCGTGGCATCAGATTGAATTTTGAGAAATTGGATTCCAAATTGGCCAAGTCCACCAGCGCCAATTACCAAAACTCTGCTCTTCTTATTCAATCCAGCAAGTGTGTGGCTAACTGCGCGGTACGCAGTCAATCCCCCACAGGCAAGTGGCGCAGCATTCACTGGATCGAGGTTTCCCAGTGGGACTAGATAAGACTTGTTCTTAATCAACATTTTTTCGGCGTACCCACCGTTACGAAATAGACCTGCTTCCGTTGCGTTTGGGCAAATCATTTCTTGACCACTGGCACACGCCCAACAATCTGACTTCAAGCATCCCCAACATGGATAGACCATTACTGGGCCAAGTTCAGCGTGAACGCCAACTACTTCATGGCCCATGATCATTGGCAGTGGACTTGGGTAGACGCCTTCAACCACATGTAAATCTGAGTGGCAGACCCCACAGGCCGTCACATCAATAATGGTTTCTGAACCGGATGGGATTGGATCTGGGTAATCGCAGTAATCTAACGCGCCATTAATTTTGTGTAAGAGTGCAGCTTTCACGATGCATTTAACCTTTCGATTTTAAATAATCTGTTAAACATTTATTCTGATCAAGTGATATTTTCAATTCCCTGCACAATACTCTTATCAAGTATCCAAAACCCGCCTTTGGAGGAATTAGTGTCCCAAGATCAAAGCGCACAACTTAAGCAAATCGCTGAGCTCTGCGAAAAGCACAACATACATACGGTTGAATGCATCATTGTTGATAACTGGGGTGTGCCTCGCGGTAAACGACTTCCAACACAACAATTTCTACGCAACGAAGGTTATGGCATAGCGAATGTAGTACATACCTGGCAACCACGCTGCGAAATCGAAATTACGCCCGTTCAAGAAATTAAAGACATACATGCACAACCTGATTTAGATTCATTTCGCGTTGCAGGTTGGAGTGAAGGAATTGGTGTTGTAATTTGCGACACTTACACCGTAGCCACTCATCAGCCAGTCGATATTGATCCGCGGCAAATGCTAAAGCGCACTCTGGGTAAATTTGCAGATCTGGGCTACACCGTAAACGCTGCCACCGAGCTTGAGTTTTATTTATTCAATCCTGATGGCACGCCATTATTCACTTCGCTGCAGTGTTACGGAATAAACAAGGGTGCAGAGCTGGAGCCAATCATTCTTGAAATTCGAGAAGCATTGCGCAAAACTGGCATGCTCGTTGAAGCAAGCAACGTTGAGTATGGTCCATCGCAAATTGAAATAAATCTGCGTTATAGCGAGGCCATGAAGATGGCAGACGACACTGTCTACTACAAATACATTGTCCGACTCATCGCGCAAAAGCATGGTCTTGTTGCCAGCTTCATGGCGAAGCCAATCTTGGGCGAGTCTGGCTGCGGTATGCATGTCCACCAAAGTTTGGTAACTACGGCCGGCAAAAATGCATTCGATGCAAACGATGGAAAAGGCACTCTTGATTCCGCGCTTATGGAACGTTACCTCGCAGGCTTAATGGCTTACACCAAAGATTTGCAGGTCGTAATGACTCCGACCATAAATGGATACAAGCGATTAGTTGATTACAGTTTTTCGCCAACACAAGTCACTTGGGGTTTGGACAACCGCTTAGTTGGAATTCGCTGCATAAATGGCGCCAAAGGTTCCAACCGAATTGAGTGGCGCTGGGCTGCAGCTGACGCCCATCCGTACCTGGTATTAAATGGTGCGTTGGCAGCAGGCTATGAGGGCCTGACAACAGATTTACCATTGCCTGAAATGGTAACTGGGGACCCACACCCTGAAGATAAATGGGATCGATTACCAAATCACCCAGCTAGTGCGATTGATAATTGGGAGACCAGCGCTTTTGCTCGGCGCGCATTTAGCGATGAGTTCGTAGACATGTGGGCTGCGGTTCAACGCGTTGAACTAGCAACTTTTGCTTCGCAAGTAACCGACTGGGAACTTGCGCGCTACCGAGAGATTATCTGAATAAAGTGCGCGCACTCCTTATAAGTCACGAAGAAGCCGGTCGACCTGGTGTGATTGGTGATCTGTTAGACCAGCGTGGCATTGAAACTCACCGACATGTAATTCTCGATGGAAATGGAAAACTTAATCTTGATTTCCCCAACCCAGCAGATTTTGATTTCATAGTTTCATTTGGCTCCTTTCACAATGCCTATGATCCAGCGGTGGCAACCTGGGTGGACGCAGAAGAGGCACTCATCAAAAAGACGTTTGACGACGACGTTCCCTTTCTTGGTGTCTGCTTTGGTGGACAAGTACTGACCAAAGCTGTTGGTGGTTACGTGGAAAAATCTGATGAACTTGAATTGGGCGAATTACACATTAAAGAAACTTCACTTGGGCTTCCATTTCCAGAAGGACCTTGGTTTTCTTGGCATAGTGACCGAATGATTTTGCCTGATCACATTGAAGTGCTGGCCGAAACACCTTCAGCTGTGCAAGTTTTTCGTTACAAGAACGCAGTTGGTCTGCAATTTCATCCAGAAGCAACACCTGAATTAGTCCAAGGCTGGCTGGACATCGGTGGCGAAAACTATCTTCCAACTGGAATGACCGCGACTAAACTCATGGCTGAAGTAAATGCGATTTCTGATGAAGCCGCGCGTAACTGCGCTGAATTAGTTGATTGGTTTCTCGCAGACTACGTAACTAAATAATTAATACGACTTTGGAAGTCCAAGAACGTGCTGTCCAATGTAAGCCATAACTAAGTTGTTATTTATTGGCGCAACTTGATACAAGCGGGTCTCTCGGAATTTTCGCTCAATGTCATATTCCTCCGCAAAACCCATACCACCATGCGTATCAATTGCTGCGTTACCGGCAGCCCAAGATGCTTCAGCAGCCAAAAATTTTGCAGTGTTTGCTTGTGCGCCACAATCAAGGCCAGCATCAAAACGGGCGGCGGCATCAAAACGAACTAAATCCGCAGCCCTTAGTTGCATGTATGAGCGGGCCAACGGAAATTGCACACCTTGATTTTTTCCAATTGGTCCACCAAAAATTTCTCGGCTATTCGCATACGCAACAGCGCGATCTAAAAAGAAGCGCCCATCACCAATACATTCCGCTGCGATCAAAATACGTTCGGCGTTCATGCCATCCAAGATGTACTTGAAGCCTCGACCTTCTTCGCCAATAAGTGATTCGTCTGGAATTATTACGTTGTCAAAAAATACTTCAGTTGTGTTGTGATTCATCATTGTTTTAATCGGACGAATCGTAAGACCTTCAAGATTTCTCATGTCAAAAATAAATACTGACATTCCAGCTGATGGCTTGCCTGTTTCATCAAATGGTGAGGTGCGAGCAAGTAGCAACATTAAGTCCGAGTGCATCGCACGAGAAGTCCAAATTTTTTGACCATTGATTTTCCAGCCACCCTCTACCCGCTCAGCCTTAGTTCGAATCCTCGTAGTATCCGATCCTGCACCTGGTTCAGTTACCGCGAAAGCTTGTAGGCGTAATTCACCAGCGGCAATTTTAGGTAAGTAATTTTGTTTTTGTGCTTGGCTGCCATGTCGTAACAAAGTGCCCATCACGTACATCTGGGCATGGCAGGCACTTGGATTTCCACCTGAGGCTGAAATTTCTTCTAGAATCACGGATGCTTCAGTAAGTGTTGCGCCGCCGCCGCCAAACTCTTCTGGAATCAGAACAGATAGCCAGCCATTTTTGGTTAAAGTTTGGACGAATTCTTCGGGGTACTTATCCGGTTCAAGACTTCGCCAGTATTCACCGGGGTAATCTGCGCAAACTGCGGCTATGGCTTCCCGAAGTTCGTCGTGACCAGTACTTGTCATTAAATCCATTTCACCTTTGTATCATTTATCTAGAGTGAGCGCGAGATGATAAAGACCTAGAAAAGATTGGCTGTTGAATAACGATGCAAATCATCATCGATTTGGAAAAGTGCCAAGGTTATGCGCAATGTGTTCACGAGGCGCCCGAAATCTTTGAACTTGGAGACTCCGGTCTCGCACAGACCATTGCAGCTGGGGTCATCGCGGAAAATGAGAAATTTGCATTGGCTGCAAGTGATCTATGCCCGATGCAGGCCATAACACTGACTTCTTAAATAATCTTTCGCCCCCTAACGATAATTTCGTACTACGATAAATCCATGTCTGAATTAAAAGGTTTTCTGCCGCCACTAACTCCAACTGGGAAAAGTTCCATCATCCCCAACATGCCTTGGTATTACAGTGGCACTTTGCTCACTGTTGAATACCTAACGGATCCAGCAAACGTCCGGGCGTTGTTACCACCAGACGTAGATTTGGCACCCGAACAACCCGGCGCGGTCGCTCTGATTTGGGCTGATTGGCAGTCGTGCAGTGAAGGTGGAGCGGAACTACTTGATCCGATTCGTTCGCAGTATCTCGAAACTTTTGCCGTTGTTCGTTGCGCATACGAAGGCGTTACCTACAGCCGTTGCGTTGCAATTTGGGTAACTAAGGATTTTGCAATCGCACGCGGCTGGTACCAGGGATACCCAAAGAAAATTGGATCCGCTCACGTAACTCGAATTTTTAATCATGGCAACGCTTCACCACGTCTTGAGTCTGGAGCGAAACTTGGCGCAACACTTTCGGCTTACGATCATCGACTTGCCTCAGCAGTTGTTACGCTTCGGGAGCCTTCTGACACAAATGGTTTTGTAAATGGCCATGCAATGTTGCACAGTCGCTTCATGCCATCCATCGAAAAAGATGCTGGAATGTCCATGGATCAACTAATAACTATGCATGGCATTGATGCAGACCTTGGTCAAGCATGGAAAGGCGACGCCGAAATAGTGCTTGGTGATTCGCAATGGGACGAGCTCGGTTCGATTTTGCCAGTCAAGGAAATTCTTGGTGGTTATTACCGCGAGGTTGGCGTCACATTTGCTGGTGGCAAATTAATCGCTGACAGATCGAATCCCGTTTAGTAGTCCCAAATATATTCATCAAGCTCCCACGAAGTTATCTCGCGAGTGCTTGGGTCTGGAACTTCGGCTTCATAGCGTTCAATCTCATCGCGCTTTAACGTTAAATGAGTTGCGATAACTGTGGCGCCCATTTGTTCTGCAAATAGTGGGTCTGCCTCAAGTGCATCCAATGCTTGCGTAAATGTCAGCGGAAGTAGTGGATCGGCATCATTTTCATAGGCCCAACCTTCTGCAGCTTTCGAAGGCGACAACTTTCGTTTAATGCCATCTAAGCCAGCAGCAAGCACTGAAGCAACCATTAGATACGGATTGGCAGCGCCATCACCAATTCGAATTTCCAATCGAGTTCCTTCACCTCGCTCTGGTGGCACGCGCAATAGTGTTGCCCGATTGTCGTAACCCCAATTTGCTCGACTCGGCGCCAAGGTGTCAGGTCCCAAGCGCTTGAACGCATTAATTGTTGGATTAGTAAATGCAGTTAAAGCATTTGCGTGCCCTAAAATTCCAGCAATCATGTGTTGCGCAACTTCAGAAAGTTCCTCACCTTTATGCATTTGATTCTTGCCCTTGGAATCGACGACTGAGAAATGTAAGTGGAATCCACTTCCCTCTGATTCAGCCCATGGTTTCCCTAGGAACGTTGCGTTGTACCCCCGGCGAACTGCAATATCTTTGATTGCAGTCTTGAATAAGAAAGTTCTATCGGCTGCTTCAAGAGCCTCACCATGCCAAATGTTTATTTCGTACTGGGCTGGAGCAAACTCGTGATTACCGGCAAATACGCCGATGTCCATCTGATCCAACATTCGCAGGATATGCAGGAAGGTGCCGTCTGGATCAACGATTGCTCCTGTCGTATAAACACGACCAGTGCGGTGTAAGGCGCGAACCCAAACATCGTTTTCTTGCTTTGCTAAATAAAACTCTAGTTCCGGTCCAATCACAGGAGTCAGACCAATTTCTTCATATGCTTTAAGCACTCGCTGTAGCGCAGTCCGAGGGGCAACTGGATTGTCATCACCATTTGGTTCAAAAGCATCAACGATTGCATACGCTACGCCGGGCTCCCATGGCAGGTTTTTAATTGTCGATGGATCAATTCGGCTCACAAAATCTGAAAGACCATCCGAAATACTTCCATGTCCATCGAGTACGCCACCTCGGGTAGTGGTAACCCATACTCCCTGACAAAAAGCTGGACCGTGCGCTGCCGCTTTTTCCATTTGGCTTACTAACAAATCTTTGGAACGTGGGATGCCTAGAACGTCTGCATACACTAATCGCAAAACATCAATATTTTCATTTTGCAGTTTGGAACGAAGGGCAGCAAGGTCTAGCGACACGGTTTCTCCAAATCGTTAGGGTATGAACGATTTTTCAATTTTAAGGGTTCAAACCAAGATTTACGACAGAATGGAACAAATTCTTCTTCAGACAGTAGATTACTAGGGTTGCACATATGAAAGTTCTAATTATTGCGCATGACCATGTAAGTCCGCCTGGTCCCGTGGCAGATCGATTTCGCCACCACGGTTTCGAAGTTGATGAATTTCTCGTAGTGCCCGCTGGTGATTTTTCCCAGCCAAATATCGAGCGCAAATTTCCGGAACTAAGTGATTACGATTTAATTGTGCCGATGGGCGCGCCATGGGGGGCGTGGGACGAAGACAAAATTGGCAATTGGCTTAAACCTGAGCTTGAATTTCTTCAAGAAGCGCTTGCGCGAGACACTCCAGTTCTTGGAATCTGCTTTGGTGGTCAACTACTTGCTCGCGCACTCGGTGGCAGCGTTGCACCTGGGCCCAAGCCTGAAATCGGTTGGTCCGTTGTGCATTCTGACCGAAGCGACTTGGTGCCTTCTGGCCCATGGTTTCAATTCCATTACGACCGCTGGACGCTACCAAGCGAAGTCTTAGAAATTGCGCGCAACTCAATAGCGAGTCAAGCATTCACTCATGGGCGAAATCTTGGAGTTCAATTTCATCCAGAGATTACGACGCAAATGTTGGCGGGATGGTTAGACAATGGCGGCCGGGATTTAGTCATCAAAGACGGCCAAGACCCTGATCTATTGCTCGCTCATACCGAGGCAGAGCAATCAGTTTCGATCGAACGCTCAAACCAATTAATTGATACTTATTTAAAAGATGTTGCCAAGCTGATTTAACTACTTGAGTGTGACTTCAACCGGGAATCGCTTAATTCCGTTTACGAAATTGCTACGAAGTCGCTCAACTTTTCCCGTTCGTTTTATGCCTGAAATTCGCGGAAGCAATTCTTCGAACATAATCTTTATTTCTAGGCGGGCAAGAGAGTTTCCGAGGCACATATGTGGACCACCTCGACCAAAAGTCATATGTTCGTTTGGGTTGCGCGTGATGTCCATTTGATAAGGGTTCACAAAAATCTCAGGATCACGATTTCCCGCAGCAAACCAGGTGACAACTTTTTGACCTTCTTCAATTTTTTGGCCATTGATTTCCGTGTCTTTGGTTGCGGTGCGCCGAAAATGATAAACTGGACTGGCCATGCGCAGCATTTCCTCAACTCCCCAATCGATTAATTCCGGGCGTTTTTGCATCAATTCCATTTGATCTGGATTATCGATTAAGTAGTTCATGCTGTGACTGATGGTGTGACGAGTTGTTTCATTTCCCGCAACAATAAGCAGCAAAAAGTAGGCGTGAAAATCGCGCGTAGAAAGTGGCAGACCGTCGATTGGAGTTTGATTAATCAGAGTCGAAACAATGTCAGTTCCGTTTCCGCCAAGGCGCTGCTTGGCAAGGTCATCACCATAAGCCCAAACTTCGAGCGCAGCTGGAGAACGGAAAGGCAACATTCGGTATTTTTCCGAATCTGGAGAATCCAAAAGCACGTCAGCATGTTCCGGATCAGTATTACCAACCATTCGATTTCCCCACGAAATCAACTTGTCAATATCAGTGTCAGGAACATCCATAAGTCGAGCCAAAACTCGAATCGGAAAATCTGCCGCTACTTCCTTTACAAAATCAAATGAGCCTTTCGCAAAAGCATCGTCAAGCGTGCTTGCTGTGAGCCCGCGCAAGAAGGTTTCATAACCAGCGACAGCTTTTGGGGTAAAAGAATCCTGCATAAGTTTGCGCAAGGCACGGTGGCGAATACCGTCTGTTTCGATCATTGATTTACGAGCTTCCATCTGCTCGTCATCAAGTTCCTCGAGATTTACCGTTCCCTTCTCACTTGAAAAGGTTTCGGTGTCGCGCAACACCCGAACTATGTCGTGGTACTTAGTTAATGACCAGAAACCAGAATTTGGTTCGGGTTCATCACTCCAGTGCACTGGTTTGTTGGTTCGAAGCTCATCAAAGGTCTGCCAAGGAATTTGCGATTCGAATAGATCCAAATCAGCCAAACTAATATTTGTCGTTGTAGACATTTCTGCACCTCAAGCATTGAATAAAGTCGTTCGGGTACGAACAGTTTTAAGTTACCTGATTTTGACCCAAACTGCGACTAATTTGTGCAAGAAGATAAAGTGGTCTTGAATTAGTAAAAAAGAGGACAAATGGCGGGTCAACACACACTCGATGAAACTGAACGCCAAGTTCAGGCTCGATTGGGTGATCTCAAAATCGATTTTGACTCAATGGCAGTTATGTCCAACCTCTTTCGCGCCGCAAACGCCGTTCGCAACTATCTAGAGCGAACCGTTTTGGCGCAGCATGATTTATCGTGGACCGCTTTCGTGGTGCTTTGGGTGGTGTGGATTTGGGAGCCAGTTGAGTCTCGAGTTATCGCAGAGGAAGGCGGATTTTCCAAGGCCACGCTAACTGGCGTGATGCAAACTTTGGAGGGCCGCGGGCTAATTACTCGAACCCGAAGTACCAAGGATGGCAGGTTAGTTCTCGTTAAATTAACTGCCAAGGGCCGCAAAATGATGAAACAACTATTTCCAGATTTTAATCAGGGCGAGCGACTGGCAACTGCTGATCTGAAGCAAAATGAACTTGGCCCATTTGCAGATTTGTTAAGGACAGTAACTACTACTGTCGAATCCCAAAAAGTAAATTAACGACTGGATTCTTTTACCAGCCGGCTAAACAACTGGTGTTGGTTTGGATCAGATTTAGCTGTGTCTTCTGGATGCCACTGCACTCCACGCGCCCAACCAGAAGATTCAATTCCAACTGCTTCAATCGTTCCATCTGGTCCACGTCCTAAAACTTCTAAACCAGAACCAAGTTGGTCTATTGCTTGATGGTGATAGCACGAAGTATTAATGAGTTCTGAAGTGAAACCAAAAGTTTCGAAATCACTGACTTTTACTTCCTGCACGACATGTCGATGATTTACTGCCATGTCCTGGGTCAAAGTTCCACCACGCAAGACGTTCACTACATGTAAGCCACGGCAAACTGCCAAAGTTGGTATCCCTTGATCGAGCGCAAACTGAGTTAATTCAAAGTCAGAATCATCTTGCAGATCGTCAACGTCATAAACACTTTCATGGGGAACCTGTCCGTATCGGCTCGGATTTATATCACCGCCACCAGCTAGCAGTACTCCTTGAAACCCTGCTAAGCGCTGGGCCCAGTTACTTTCAGGGGCTGCTAACAAAGTGACGGGGTCACCGCCGGCATTCCAAACGCTTTCCAGCAATGCTCGGGAACTTACCACCCCTGCGTAACGAAGCGCCGATGCCGAGTTAGTAAAACGGCCAACTAAGGCAATTCTGGGACGTGAGTTCATTTCTCTAGCCTAATGAAAGAATTGGGGTGATTTGGTTCCCAAATCAAGTTATTTAACGTATCGTAATTCGTTAGTACCCGAACGATTTTCAGGGGATAGATATGAGTAAGGCTTTAGTAGCTGGCGTTGAGGTAGATACTCGCCACTTCATTGGCGGCAAGCGCGTCGCATCGGAAACCACATTTGCTGATCATTCACCGATTGATGGAACATTCCTCGCAGAAATTTCGCGCGGTGGCAAACGTGAGGTTGACCTCGCAGTTGCTGCGGCTAAAGCTGCCTTTCCAATCTGGTCTCAGATGACACCACAACAACGCGGCGAAATTCTGCACCGAGTTGCTGACTTAATCGAGGCTCGAATTGAAGACCTTTCAATCGTAGAAACAACTGACAATGGTTCGCTTCTGAGATCTCACAGACGTGGCGTCATGCCTCGAGTAGCAATGAACTTTCGCTACTTTGCTGACTATGCGATGAACCAACTTAATTACCCAGATTTTGAAACCCGCGGTCATCGAAATCATGTGACTTGGGACCCAGCAGGTGTGACTGCAATCATCACGCCTTGGAATGCACCACTGATGTTGGCCACTTGGCGTATTGGTCCCGCACTCGCTGCTGGAGATACTGTCATCGCAAAGCCACCTGAGTGGGCGCCGCTAACTGCTTCACTTCTTGCTGACATAACTTTAGAAGCTGGGATGACACCTGGTGTATTTAATGTTGTGCAAGGGTTTGGCGAAGAAGCTGGCGCTGCACTTACATCTCACAAGGATCTATCCAGAATTTCATTTACTGGCTCGGTCCCAACTGCCAAGTTAGTTGCAAAAGCAGCTGCTGAAAACTTAGTCCCATGCTCCTTTGAATTAGGTGGCAAGAGTCCACTCATAATTACTGACGACGCTGATTTAGACATCGCAGTTACCGTGGCAGTTGAGCAATTTGATAACGCTGGACAGGTTTGTTTATCTGGAACACGATTTTTAGTACAGCGAGGAATTGCTGAGAAATTTAAGGCTGCATTTATCGAGCGTGCGAAGCAAATCAAGCAAGGTGACCCAAGAGATGAAGCGACAGACATCGGGCCACAAATTCATCCGGAACACTTTTCCCGCGTAAAGGGTTTTGTAGACCGCGCAGTTTCCGAAGGACAAACCGTTGTACTTGGTGGCGGACCTAATGCTGAATTAGGTGGTAACTACTTCTCCCCTACTTTGATTGATAATCCAAAAGTTGGTAGCGAGATCGTAACTCAAGAAGTCTTTGGTCCAGTCTTGTGTATGCAGCAATTTGATACCGACGAAGAAGCGATCACGATGGCAAACGATACTGAGTTTGGTTTGGCTGCAGTTGTAATTTGTGGTGACAAAAAACGTGCAGAGGCAATCACAAATCGACTAGTTGCTGGCACGATTTGGGTTAACTGTTTCTTCGTTCGAGATCTTGGCGCCCCATTTGGCGGCTCTAAGAAATCAGGTATTGGCCGCGAGGGCGGCATTTGGTCTTTTGATTTTTATGCAGACGTAAAGAACACAGTCTTTGCGCCAAACGGTTGGAAGGAATAAATTATGGGAGAAATTGTTGGGGCTGGAATTCTGGCCCACGTACCTACCATTGTGTTGCCACTGGAGATTCGAAAAGAATTGAATAATGGCGTGGACTTCACTTTGGTAGCTGGATTAGAACAACTTCGTAAAGAAGTTTTTGAAAAAGTTGATTACGACACAGTGATTGTTTTTGATTCGCATTGGGCTACAACAGTGGAATATGTTGTGACCTCACATGATCGTCGTGAAGGTTTCTACACAAGTGAGGAGCTTCCTCGTGGTATGTCATCTGTTCCCTTCGACTGGAAAGGTGATCCTGCACTCGCTAAGGAAATTGCATCACTGGGCGAAAAGCACGGTACCTGGATTACCCCAATAGATAATTCACATCTGCCAACTTTTTATGCAACCTTGAATCTTTGGCTTTACCTAGGAAAAGGTTTAGATAAAAACTGGATAAGTATCGGAATGTGCCAAACCGGCGATGATGAAGATAACTTACGTTTAGGACGCGCAGTTGGTGAGGCTATTGCAAATTCTGATCGAAAAGTACTGTTAATTGCCTCCGGTGCGCTTTCCCACACCTTTTGGCCATTGCGTGAACTTCGGAGCCATGAATCAGCCGATTTGAATTCTATTTTTACGCCAGCTGCTCGCGCTGCTGATGAGGAAAGAATTGCCTGGTATCTAGATGGTGAACATTCCAAAGTTCTAAACACGATGGAGCAATTCCATAAGTTCAAGCCTGAGGCTCGCTACGGTCACGCCATGATGATGCATGGCGCAATTGGTGAAAGTGATTGCACCGCGTCTGGTCGTCAATATGGTGAGTACGAAAATTCAATCGGCACTGGTCAAGTTCATATTTGGTTTGATAAACCAACTGCTGGATTCCCTGCAGTAAAACATCCGGTTGTGTCTCGTGGCTGAGTATCGACGTATTCTTCTTGATGGTTTTGCAGTTCAAACTATTCGCCATGGCGAAACTTTAGTTGCGCCAGACGGCCGCGAAGTAGCAATATCTGACGCAATCCACTTGCCTCCAAGTGAACCAACGAAAATAATTGCGGTTCATTTGAATTACGACAGTCGTACCCAGGAATTTCTGACGAAACTTCCAGCTGCGCCAACATATTTTCATAAGCCCATAACTGCTTTAAACAGTCACTTAGGTTCTATTGTTAGGCCCCAAGGATGTAAATGGCTTAACTACGAAGGCGAGATCGTAATCGTAATTGGAAAGACCTGCCGAAACATTAGTCCTGCTGAAGCTGGCGATTACATAGCTGGGTACACAATCGGCAATGACTACGGCTTGCACGATTTCCGAGATACTGACGCAGGATCGATGTTGCGAGTAAAGGGCAGCGATACTTTGGCTCCTGTTGGACCTGGCTTAATTACGGACTGGGACTTCCGAGGTAAGCAGATTCGCACTTTGGTAAATGGTGAAGTTAAGCAAGATGACAACACCAGCAACATGGAATGGGATATGCATTATCTTGTTGCAGATATTGCTCGCACCATCACCTTGGTACCTGGCGACATATTATTTTCAGGAACGCCGGCAAATTCCCGGCCAGTTCAACCAGGTGATGTGGTTGAAGTTGAAGTTGAAGGATTAGGAAAACTCACCAACACGGTGGTTACTGGACCGACGGCGATTCGAACAGATGTTGGCGCGCAACCAACTGAGAGTGAAGAAGTAATTTCCACGGCTATGGGTGGCGACTGGGAGTTTCGTGGAATTAGGACTCCTTCAAAAGATCTTTACCCGTCAACCGTCGAGGAGAAAAAATGATCAACATTCATGTGGAAATGGATAAATGTCAGCACTATGGACAGTGTGTCTTCGAGGCACCTGATGTTTTCAAATTGAATTCCAACGACAAGCTTGAGTATGTTGCAACAGCCGATGATAGTCGCCGTGGCGATGTTGAAAGTGCAGTAGATGTTTGCCCTATGCAGGCAATCACTATTGTCGACTAAGTAGCACCATGACCAAGAAAGTTGTAATTGTTGGTGCCTCCATGGGTGGCTTGCGAGCCGCCGAGTCACTTCGCAATAACGGATTTACTGGACAGATAACAGTTATTGGTGACGAGACGTATGCTCCGTACAACCGGCCCCCACTTTCAAAGGAAGTTCTTGCAAAAGAAGTAACTCATGAAGCAGTTGCATTCAAGTTGCGTGCACAAGTCGAGGATGTAATTTGGAAACTTGGCGTTGCAGCAACAGATCTTGACACTGATGCAAAAACGGTAACAACGGCCGCAGGCGATAACTTCGAATACGACGGACTAGTTATTGCATCTGGACTGCGGCCCCGAGTTCTTGATTTACCAAATGGAAATTTGTCTGGCCGACACACAGTTAGGTCATTAGACGATGCCATTGGGTTGCGAGCAAACCTAACTCCGGGTGCCAGAGTTACCGTTGCTGGTGCTGGATTTATTGGATGCGAAGTTGCAGCGACCGCACGCGGCCTGGGTTGTGAAGTTACAAATGTAGCAATTGATACCTTTCCAATGGTCAGACCACTCGGTGAGCAGCTAGCGGCCGAATTACAAAAGCGACATGAAAGTAGCGGTGTTAAGTTTCGCCTTAATCACGGCATTCAAGATCTAACTGGTATGGACTCAATCAATGGTGTTGTCCTTGATGACGGCGAAATACTACCCACAGATGTTTTAGTTGAGGCAATTAGTTCACATTGCAATGTTGAGTGGTTAGCAAATACGCAAATTGACATATCCAACGGCGTCCTAGCGGACAATGCACTACGCGCCGTTGCAAATGATGGGCAAATTCTTGAAGGGGTACATGTGGTTGGCGACTTAGCGCGCTTTTCCAATCAACTCTTTGACGAGGTACCACGACGAATTGAACACTGGAACATACCAACAGAGACCGGCAAGCGAGTTGGAAGTGTGCTTAGTAGCTACTTGGCTAATTCATCTGACTACGAGCAACTAGTTTCTGATCCATTTGTTCCACTGCCCTCTTTCTGGTCGGATCAATATGACATGAAAATTCAGGGCTTTGGTATGCCTGGTATCGCAGATAGCAGCGAGCTTATAGCTGGTGAGTTATCTGGTGAATTAGTTATGGGCTACTACCGAAAAAATATTCTTGTCGGAGTTGTTGGCATTGGAATGACTTCAACAGTGATGAAGTACCGCAAGCAATTACTTGGCGAAAGTTAGACCTTAAATGTTGGGATGACTTTTCCAACAGGTACGCCGCCGCCAAGCAATTCTTGGCTTTCTAATTGGCCGTCAACTTCGCTGGAAACTACGCCCATGACTTTTTGCAGAATTGCCATTGCCACCACAATTCGAGCCCGATCTGCGCCATCCTCAATTTTGAGGGCAAGTGCACGACCGTCTCCCAATCCAATCCCGTAGACGCCTTCGGCG
>JBDNJO010000050.1:0-19946 GCA_041687715.1 Candidatus Nanopelagicales bacterium | reverse complement strand
TCCTCACCTAATTTCAAAAGTCGCGCAGCAACAAAGCAAGTGAAAATCGCGAGAAACACGACAATTGAATTGAATCCGATTAATTGCGAGGCGACGTAAGCAACTGTGCCACCAATCACCACGCCAATAATTTGCAAAAAACTTTGCTGGGCCGAGTCATGAAAAGTATGGCGAACTGAAACTACAGCCGTGATAGATGCAGTGATGCCAGAGACGTTCGGCAGATTTGCGCCAATGAAATATGACATGGTGCCTGCGATTGTGGTTAAGACTGCAAGACGAAAGTAAGGAGCCGCAATAATGTCTGAAATTGTTACTTTTTTGCCAGCAACATTTCTAGGTGTAAAGAATTCCTTAACCCGGGACATAACTTACTTTCTGCTTGTTTTAGTCTAATTCTACCCCACTCTTGGCATGGAAAAAAGAAAGAGAACCTACAGGGTTACCGTTGCAACTTGGGTTTGCGAATCTGCAGCAATAACTACATTTGTGCCATCAGTTAGTTGGCCATATTCCGCCTGCGCTAATTCCACGATTGGCATACTGATGCCATAGATTTCTGCCGATACGAGGGCGCCTATTACCAAGATGGTGTCGCACTGGAGCATGACAATACCCAATGGACCATCACCAGTTCGAATCAATTCCGCCAACACTGCCGTAGCAGAACTAGAGCCACGCCCCGAAGGCATTACCAGAATCTTGTTAGTCATTTTTGCTTTGTGTTGTGCGTGGTGCACGTCGATTATTTCGCCGTGGTGATTTACGCCACCCCAAAATGAAACAGGTTCCGTCAAGACCAGAACTTCGCCTTCTGCTACCCCAGGGTGCGAGGTTTTGCCTGTTAGGACTTTTGACATATTTAGGACCACAGGCTTTCATCGCGGACAACTCGACCTGCGCGCGCCGAAGCAACGCACTCAGCCAAACTGCCCAGTACTGCGTCAATTCCAAGGTTGCCTGGTGCATACCAAGCCCACTTACCTGAATTTGTCATGACATTTGTGACATTTTTGTTTAGCACTGGCGTGACGTAGGTGCAGGTGTCCGTAAGTACGCGCCCACCCGCGTTAGTAAATATCTCTAAATACCCAAGTTCTTTAGAACGAGCCAAGACATCCCTACTTGTTGAGACATAAAAATCTATTTGCTCAGCAAATTTAGGTCCATCGCCGATCGCTTCAGCTAGCGCGCGAAATTCATCAACTGAAAAATGTGGTGTGCCAAGGCTGACTGCGTCCAGTTTGTCGCTCGTTGTGGTGCTCAATTGATCTCGAGCTGCCCGCACATCTTGCGCAGTCATAACAATGTGCTCTGCGTTAGGTGCCACGATTGCCGCCAATGTTGGCGCTTCAGGCGTTATGCCCACAACGTGGAATAACCCAACTCCACCGGCAGACGCGCTCGTTGCACCCATACCCTTCAATCGATCTTCCGTAACTCCACCGTCTGCTAAATCCCCAGGTAAGCCAACCATGGCAGCTACGCGAGTGCCTGCCTTATTGCCAAGTAGTACGCCAAGCGCGGCCCACGCTGCATCTTCAGAAAACATCTTGGAATCAATCTTTGAAAAATCTAAAACTAAAACGGCCTTACGCGCAGCATCATGATGCAACCCACCAAAAGGAACACGGCCGGTAACGGCAGCAGATAAATCTAAGAAATCGCCATATCTATCGGAGCGCGCTCCGAGCACAGAGTTTACAAATGCGATCGCATTTGATTCCGCCCAAGCAACATGACTTCCAAAGGCGGGGCGATGGCCCGCTTGATATGGAGCACATGACCAAGTTGGTTCACAACCAAGTGCAATGTGTGCATCCATGAGGCGCCGCCCATGCGCCATTGTAATTTCGTCACCATGCACCAAAGTTGGATGAAGTAAATCTAATGAACCAACATTTGTAGTTGTTTTTACTTTTACTTTTCCACCGAGCGCGACAAGTTTTTCAGTAAAGTCCAGACCTGCTTCACCATGGTACAAAGTGCCATCGGCGTGCGCTGATTCAATTTCAATTAGTTTCTCAGCGCCGTTTGCCTTTGCAACCCCGACAATTATTCTCATGCACATTGCAACTGCTTCACCCTGCGCTCCGGCAAGCATGGCGGTTTCTTCGTCCGTTAAGACAAGTTGATTTGGTGCAAGCGACATACGGTTACTTTCGAATTGTTAAGGTCTTGCAACCCTACAACCTTGGCTAAAACCTAATAAAAACAGACTTTGTTAGCGCTGATGAATTGGCTCATCAAACCAAGCGCGAGCCGCAGCAAGTAACTCACCATCAGTCATTGCTGGGACATTGATATCCAGTGAGCCAACAACTTTGTGTGCGATGTTTGCATGGTGACGCTCCAGGTGTTGAATAAATTTCAGCACTGAATTACTTTTGCCGTGCCCATGCCCTACGAGCAAGATTTCACCAGCTGGCTCCAAAGTCTTTGAGATCTCCTCGTAGTAAGCCTTACTCGCGTTGTCACTTTCGTGACCAGTGTGATGCTGGGCTTCACGGACGTGAATATTCCGGGGAACAAGGGAATGTATGACTTCTGGCTTTGTTCCCTTTGCGGCATTTGTTGGCCAAATCTTAGTTTCGTTTCGTTCAATTACAGCTACTACTAGTCGGTTAGTTATATCTTCGCTCATTTGAAACTCCCTAAATTATCGCTAGAACTCAGGTCTTATGAACAATTATACGCTCGTTGGCAGATACCTAGTGAGCAAAATGCATGAGTGGTCAGCGACGAATAAATGATTTAACATTAAGTATGAAACAACATAAGGCACACTCCTTGCGCCGTACTTCATTTTTAATTCTGGTAGCGACGCTAGGTCTGAGTGCCTGCGCAGCTACTAGTGAAACTTCCTCGGACACTTCCATGGGAAGTGGTGGCATGATGGGTAGTGATTCTCCAGGCGATGCTGGAAGTTTGTCACAGAATGATGTGATGTTTTTGCAAATGATGATTCCGCACCATAAGCAGGCTGTGGAGATGTCGGTACTTGCTGAAACTAATTCGAGTAATCCAGAAGTGCTTGCGTTAGCAGCTCGAATTAAGGCAGCGCAAGGGCCAGAAATTGAATTGATGACCAAGTTACTTACTGACGCTGGCCAAGCAATGATGATGGATCACTCCATGGGTGATAACGGGATGATGGGCATGGACGATATGACTGCGCTCGAAGCAGCAACCGGAAATGAATTTGATGTTCTTTTTCTCTCTGGAATGATTGCGCATCACGAAGGTGCAGTAGACATGACAAATCCCGTAACAGATAGTAAAAACGCGGAAGTTAAGAAATTGGCTGAAAACATAATCACCTCGCAAACAGCGGAAATAGCCGAAATGACAAAGTTGCTCGCCACTATTTCTTAGCTGTACGAAACAATATCGTTATGACTTTACCGACGCCGATCATTCTGGATTGTGATCCAGGGCACGATGACGCCATGGCAATTCTTCTCGCAGCAGCTCATCCACAAATTGAATTACTTGGAATCACAACTGTTTCAGGAAACGGTTCACTAGAAAAAGTGACTTATAACGCGCAGCGAATTTGTGCACTTGCCAACATAGTGGTGCCAATTGCTAGAGGCGCCGAAAATTCAATTGCAGGTAAGGCAAGTGCTGCGCCATCAATTCATGGCACAAGCGCACTTGATGGTGCGCAACTTCCCGAACCAACATTTGAAATAAGTAAGTTATCTGCTGTTGAGTTAATGGCAAAGCTAGTCAACGAATGCGATCGCAAAGTTACTTTAATTCCAACTGGTCCGTTGACTAACGTCGCAATGTTTTTGCAGGCACACCCAGAACTTCATGACCGAATCGAACACATTTCTTTTATGGGCGGCAGCACTGATAGAGGAAATTGGACACCGTACGCCGAGTTTAATATCTGGGCAGATCCAGAAGCTGCCGATATTGTGATGCAAAGTGGATTGCCAATAATCATGTCGGGCTTAAACGTCACACATCAGGCGCTAGCAACCCCAGAAGTTCTGGCACGAATATCAGCGCTGGACACACCTCTTGCTCACATCATCGTTGAACTTTTGAACTTCTTTGCGCAGACGTATCGCGATGTCTTTGGGATGCCAGATCCACCAGTGCATGATCCCGTCGCACTAGCAATAATTATTGATATGTCAGTTGCAAAATTGATTTCTGCGCCGGTTGCAATTGAATTAGCTGGAACGTTAACTCGCGGCGCAACTGTCGTTGATCTATATGGCAATACTGGTCAGCAGAAAAATGTAGATGTTGCGATGGAACTTGATGTTGAAAAGTTTTGGGACCTGATGATTTCTGCAATTGAAACCTTAGGGGTGCGCTAATTCGCTGATTTCGCGCCATTAGCTGCATGCCCACGGCGCCCCACTAGAGTAATTGTGTGACGCCTAGACAACTAAACATGTACTTCTGGACCTTTATGTTTTGGGGTTTGTCCTTTGTTTGGCTGACGAAAGTAGTAGAAACTTTTGGTTGGGTTGGCGGGGTAAGTTTCCGAGCCTTTGCTGCCGTGTTAATTCTTTTGGTGTTGGCTAAGGTCATGAAAGTTGCGCTGAATTATCAGCCAACTGACACAAAGCACTATGCAATTTTGGGCGCCACTTCGGTCGCAATGAATTTAGGCGGCATGACGTTTGCGCTTTCCAAACTTGGTACAGCTCTAACCGCGATTTTGGTAACCACAATCCCGCTATACAGCGCTTTGATCGAAACATTTTGGGGCAAAGTGAAACACACTCCACTTATGATTTTGGGGTTATGGATTGGATTTGGTGGCGTAGTAATTCTTATCGGACTCTCGTCACAAGAAATGAACAAAGACTTTTTACTTGGATTTCTTGGTTCAACTATTGCTTCATTTGGGTTTGCCCTCGGCGGTAATTACTCAAAAGTTAAAGCGCAACATATTGGGGCTTGGGAACAAACAATTGGCACCTTCACATTCGGTGGACTTTACTTGCTTCCATTTATGTTTCTCGTACCAATTGTAAAAACGCCAACGTTTGCTGCATTTGGTTGGCTATTCCTATTAGCAGCTACGGCAAGTTCACTTGCCTATATTCTTTACTTCCGATTAGTTGCCGAGATTGGTGCAACGAAAGCGCTAACTACTGAATTTATGGTTCCGGTGGTTGCAGTTTTTGTGGGAGCAGTTTTCTTAAGTGAAAAAGTAACAGCAACTGACTTAGTAGGCGCCGCTGCAATTTTGCTTGGTAGCTCGTTAGTGCTTGGCTTATTGCCCTTGCAGAGCAAAAGCAACGAGTCATCGGCCGTTAGTTAGATGGCTAGCAAGAAAATTCCAAAACGTTATGGGTGGAATACCCCAGTGACCGCGCCTGGTCCACTCGGCGGGGAAATGTTGAAAAACCTTCGCAAAATAGTTAACGACCCATTGACTTACTTGGAATCCGTATGGCAGGAGCATGGCGATGTAGTTCAGTTCCCAGTTCCAAAACCGGCCACATATTTAGTCAGTTCGCCAGCTGGTGCGCGCGAAGTACTAGTCAACCAACATAAAGAAACGTCTAAAAAGACTTTGCAGTACAACAATCTTTCACTTGTAACGGGAGAGGGTCTGCTCACTGCCGATACGCAGGCGTGGCGACCACGCCGACGCATGCTGCAACCAGCATTTCATCAAGAAATGGTTGCACTCTCACAAGTCCATGTGGAATTGGGATTAGCGAAATTAGAGAGTCACTGGCAGGAACTAACTGCGGCTGGGCCAACAATCATCGACATCGATCAAGCAATGATGTCTATGGCACTTGAGATTACCTGTGGCGCTCTCTTTGGTGTTGACATTGAAAGTGAAGTAGATGAAATTACGGCTGCAACATTGACTGCGCTACACGGCGTAGTTGCAAGGGCGCGAAATCCACTGGCAGTGCCACTGGCGGTTCCAACTCCTGCAAATTTGAATATGAAGCGCGCCATTAAAAAACTCGATAAAGCCGTCACATTAATAATTGCTGCTCGCGCTGGGAATCAATTGCCGCTCGATGCACCAATTAGGGACATGCTAGACGTGTTGTTGGATCCTGATTTAGAAACCCCACTTACAAAGCAGCAAATTCGAGATGAGATTGTCACCTTTATTGTTGCTGGACATGAAACAGTGGCAAGCGCCTTAACTTGGGCGTGGTACCTGTTAATAGCAAATCCAACTGAAATGAAGAAACTCCAGGAGCACCCAGAGCGTGCGATTCTGGTATTTGCCGAGGCGCTTCGCTTGTATCCACCAGCCTGGGTGATAACTAGGCGAACACTAAACGAAATAGAAGTTGAGGGAGTCAGGATTCCCACAGACTCACTTGTGATCGTGAGTCCTTGGCTAGTGCACCGAAATCAAAAAGCTTGGGAGCAACCACTTCAATTTTCGCCAGACCGCTTCCAAAATGGCACACCACAACTTGGTTACATTCCATTTGGCGCAGGTGCCAGGTTATGTATTGGTCGGGACATGGCAACGCTCGAAGGTTCAATGATTCTTGCGCGACTTGTCCAGAATTGGAACATAGAGGCAATACATCACTCGGAGGTCCCAATTGATGCTTCGGTCACGCTTCGCCCAGTCGGCGGGATGCCCGTTCGTATTTCTCGAAAAAATTAATTAAGAAAGTTAAGCACTTCAGAGTGCAAAATTGAGTTGGTCGTAATTGCTTGGCCAGCTGACATCGCGCTTTGACCTTTGGAGCCAGTAACTTTTCCACCAGCAGCCTGAACTATCGCTATGAATGCAGCCATGTCGTAACTCTGTAATTCAGGTTCAATTGCAATATCAACAGCGCCCTCAGCAACTAACAAGTGTGACCAAAAGTCGCCGTATCCGCGGGTTCGCCAAATTGCAGCACTTAGTTCACTAAGGGCATCGTTTTTGAAAACTTCCCACCCAACAGAATCAGAAAACGAAAAAAATGCATCGGAAAGGGACTTCACGCCAGAAACCTTGATTGCACGAATCGATCCATCTACGTCTCGAGTGAATGCGCCATCTTCTGGACTTGACCACCAAAGTCGCCCGAGCGCGGGAGCGGATACCACGCCGATAACTGGCTCACCAGCAACCACCAGCGCAATTAAAGTTCCCCAGACAGGAACACCGCGAACGTAGTTCTTGGTGCCATCTATTGGATCAATGATCCAGACTCGCTGCGCCTGGTCGTTTGTATTGGGAAATTCTTCTCCAATTACACCGTCAGTGGCGCGATGTTGCGCCAAAGTTTCGCGGATTAATGTTTCGATCGCGCGATCAACTTCGGTAACCGGCGTGAAATCTGGTTTTGTTTCAACACTTAAATCCAGGGCGCGATATCGCGACATCGCTAAGGCATCCGCAGCTTTCGCCATTTCTAGGGCGAGCTCAAGATCAGGATTCATAAGTTCACGTTACTGGTTTGGCGGGCTGAGTAAAAATTGACCAAAATCAATCAAGTTAGCTAGATGGTGTTTGTAATGCGAGCAGTAGTCTGCGCAGCGACGTTAGCCGGCTTAGTCCGGCATCACCCGCGCTACCTTCACTGACCCAGCAATCAAGAGCACAATCTGGTGGGGCTTGCCCAGTAACATTTACGTGCGTACAGGCACGTGGACATTCTGCGGCTCCCTCGACTAGCTCAGGAAAAGATTCAATAATGTCCTCGGGCTTTACGTGTGCTAAACCAAATGAGCGCAACCCTGGCGTATCAATAACCCATCCGGAATCATCTGGCAACGCAATTGCGCGCGCAGAAGTTGAAGTGTGTTTTCCTCGACCAGTAACTTCATTGACGACACCCGTAGTTCGCAGCGCACCCGGCACGAGTGAATTTACCAGCGTTGATTTTCCAACTCCAGAATGTCCAAGAAATACTGTGGTTCGCCTAGATAGTGCTGCGCGAACTTCTGAAATACCTTCACCAGTTGTTTGATTGACAAGTATGTGGTTCAAATCCATGCCTGCATAGTTATTTAGTAAGTCTTGCGCCGAACCTAAATCAACTTTGGTGATAATTAAAAGTGGTTCCAAGCCAGCTTCATATGCGGCCACAAGGGAGCGATCGATCAAACCAACTCGCGGCTCTGGATTGGCCGCCGCAGTCACGATCGCCATTTGATCTGCATTAGCAACAATGATTCGTTCTACCGGATCGCTGTCATCTGCGGTGCGAGTTAGCACTGTTTCTCGATCAATAATTTCAACCAAGCGCGCTAATGTATCTACCGTTCCCGATAGGTCTCCAACTAATCGAACACGATCTCCGATCACTACACCTTTTCGTCCAAGTTCCCGCGCCTTAACAGTGATCACTTCAATTTGGTCCTCATGCAATGCACCTTCGGGCACTACACAAGTTATGCGACCTCGATCAACCCCGATTACTTGCCCAGTTGAAGCTTTGGAAAAATCTGGCCGATCTTTTGTGCGCCTTCGAGTATTACCTCTAGTTGGGCGCTGGGAAATAGAATCTTCGTCGTACTGACTCACGCGTTCACCATTTCAGACCACAGATTTGCAAAATCGGGCAGAGTTTTACCGGTCGTTGCAATATCTTCAATCTGGATTTCAGGCACAGCTAGACCTAAAACTGAACCAGCCATTGCCATGCGATGATCGGAGTAAGTTGCAAATGTGCCACCATGCAATTTCACTGGAAAAATTTCCAAGCCATCTGCCGTTTCAGTAACCTGGCCCCCAAGATTATTTATCTGAGTTGCCAGCGCGGCAAGTCGATCAGTTTCATGACCGCGCAAATGAGCAATTCCACGAAGTGTTGAAGGACCATCAGCCAGTGCGCACAATGCTGCGATGACTGGGGTGAGTTCGCCAACTTCATGAAGATCAACATCGATGCCATGAATTTGCCCAGTTCCAGTGACACAAAGTTGTGAACCAACACGGCTAACATTTGCGCCAAGGCGAGGTAAAAGTTCACGCAAAAAATCACCTGGTTGAGTAGTGCGCTCTGGCCAATCAGGAATAGTAACTGAGCCACCGCAAACTAGGGCAGCTGCAAGAAACGGCGCAGCATTCGATAAGTCGGGCTCGACAGTAACGTTAAATGCCGCGGGTATGCCAGGATGAACGGTCCACTTAGCTTGCATATGATCTGTTACTTCAACATCAACTCGTATTCCAAGTTCGCGCAACACCTCGACCGACATGTCTATGTGTGGAAGTGAAGGTAGCGCTGAACCAGAATGAATAATTGTTAGACCAGCGTCGTAACGGCATCCAGCTAGCAGTAACGCACTGACAAATTGAGATGAAGCCGAAGCATCAATGATGACGGTGCCGCCAGGAACGAATCCTTTCCCAGCGACTGTGAATGGCAAAGTACCTCGGTTGTCATCCCTAACTTCAACTTCCAAATCACGCAGGGCGTTAATTATTTGATTCATTGGGCGAACCCGGGCATGTAGATCGCCATCAAATCGAACATCAGCGGAGCAGAGCGCGGCAATTGGCGGCACAAAACGCATGACCGTTCCAGCTAGTCCGCAATCTACTTCTGCAGCGACTCTTGTGGAACCTGGATTAACAATAAAAGCGTCATCTTGGATTTCAACGGAACTACCCAAGGCCGAAAGAGCTTGCGCCATTAATAATGTGTCGCGCGCTTGGAGCGGGTGGTTTATTCGACATTCCTCGTTAGCTAATGCGGCAAGAATAAGCCACCTATTGGTTAAGGATTTGGAGCCAGGAATGCGCACGTGCGCAGAAAGCGGCGCTGTCCGCGTTGGGGCACTCCATAAATCTGGCACAACGCTTAGCCTAACGGCTGACACAATAGTTCAATATGTGCGGAAGATTCACGTTAAAGACGGACCCAAAACTCATTGCGGCGCAATTCAATGTAACGGCGCTAGCCATTTTGAGTGATCGTCTCTCAGACCTAGCTTCGCCAATCGTGCCCATAGCTCTGGGCTCACAACTAGCCCTTGACTCAATCACGCCAAACTTTAATGTGGCACCCACTCACAAAATTCCTGCTGTGTTAGCAATGGCGGACCAGAATATTTTGGCAAACTTTAGCTGGGGTCTTGTGCCATCTTGGGCAAAAGATCCAGCAATTGGATCTCGCATGATCAATGCCAGGAGCGAAAGTGTTGCTGAAAAACCATCGTTTCGATCCGCATTGAAAAATCGTCGTTGCATAGTTCCAGCGGATGGTTGGTATGAGTGGCAGACACTAGCTGGCAAGAAACACCCGCATTACTTCAGTGCAGTTGATGATTCACTTTTAGGGTTCGCTGGGATTTATGAATCATGGAAAGACCCAACTGGAACTACGCTTTGGACGGTTTCTATTTTGACGCAACAAGCAAGTCCAGAATTTTCGCAGATTCATGATCGAATGCCCGTTCTGGTCGCACCTGAGCTAACCCAAACTTGGCTCAGTTCCCTATACCAGCCTCTGGCACAGATCTTGGAAGCAAGTGCACAGAGCGCCCAAATCCAACATTGGGAAGTGAGTTCGGCAGTGGGAAATGTCCGAAATAACTCGGCAGATCTGACTAGCAATGCGATGTTGAATTAGTCCGATTTAGCCAAAATTACCTAGTTTGGGGTGCGAATTTCCTCGGATTACCTTTAACCCGTATTCTTGATCCCTAAGCTAAATTTTAAGGAGCTCCTCATGAGCAAGCGTGGCCGCAAAAAGCGTGATCGTAAGAAGAACAAGGCAAACCACGGCCGTCGTCCAAACGCTTAAGCCAATTTGTCAAAAAAAGCCTGGTTCGCCAGGCTTTTTTTATGACCAAAATCTGCGGGCTGTTTGCTGCTGGTCCAGCTAGTGGCTAGTTAGAGATCGAAACTAGCAAGTCGCCTTCTTGAACGACATCGCCAACGCTTACGGCGATTCGAGTTACTTCGCCAGCTTCCTCGGCAATTACTGGAATCTCCATTTTCATTGACTCCAGCAGAACAATGGTGTCACCAATTTCGATCTGGCCACCTTGGGTCACATAGATTTCCATTACGTTTGCAACCATATCCGCGCGCACATCAGCCATACCTCAACGCTAGCCCATGGATTTATTAGCGAATGCGCACACCCGCCTAGAAAGTGAATTTAGATTGCGTTAAACGAGCGGTGCGTCAGTTTCGAAAACATGTGGCACTGGTTCTAAACCACGAGCGCGAGCGCGTTGCGCACGACGTTTGATAGCGCGCCGCTCATCTTCGCTAGCTCCGCCCCAAACCCCGGAATCTTGACCAGATTCAAGTGCCCACTTTAGACATGGTTCGATAACTTTGCAGCGTCGGCAAACAGCCTTAGCTTCTTCGATTTGTAAAATTGCAGGGCCTGTGTTGCCAATAGGGAAGAAGAGTTCTGGATCTTCGTCACGGCAGGCTGCCTCATGGCGCCAGTCCACGCGAGCCTCCATCAGTTAGGGTCGGATAAACGGTCAATTTCGCCAGATTTAGGGGTTTGCAACTTGCGCTGTAACCAATCTGATACCCCTAGTTTGCCACTTCGTGACTGTTTTCACAAGGGTTTAGGCGCATTTAATTGAAGTTTTTGCTGAGAGCGCAGTCACATTAGTTGAAAGTACCCACACAGGGAAAGCCATTGTTGCCCTCGAACTTAAGCAGTTAAACAAGGACCCGAAGCGCATTTGGAATATGCACCGCAGTTAGTTCACTCGTTTGCGTAACTACATCTCCATCAACTTGCACCCAAAGTGGGCGCTTCGCCGTTATTTGAATGCGTTTTTGATCTACTAACGTAATTACGCTTTTGTCATCTTGCGCCGAAACTCCAGCAATGGCTCGCCTTACCAAGCGAAACATTGCCGGAACTGACAACGTGGTTGGCGCGTAGACATCGAGCGCACTTTCGTGACCCGCCCCTGGCATCGGATTTACTGCTCGGTTTCCTAGATAAGCCCAAGGCGCAAAGTTGATTAGCAATGCAAAATAAGCATTGTCGTAAAGCTCGCCTGATTCCGAAACCAAACTTAATGAAGGCTTCTTGCGATCTGTCCGAGTAAACAATTCGCGAATAGCAAGTGCTGCGTACGATGCGTCGCTTGCCATCTTGCCTGATTCGCGACGGGTTTCCATTCTTGCTAGCACTGCCGCATCTAAACCAATTCCTGAATTAAACAAAAACCAACGGGAAAGAGTCTCCGTAGAAATTTTTCCAAGGCCAATAGTTTTAAAACTTTTATTCTTAGCGGCAGTTAGGAGTTGATTAATGGCTACTGTCGGATCATTTTCAAATCCCATACTCCGCGCGAACACGTTTGCATTCCCACCAGGAATTGCTGCCAAAATTGGTCCCTCTGGGTTAGGCCCATCTGCAAGCAAGCCATTCGCTATTTCATTTAGGGTGCCATCACCGCCCAAGCCAATCACTAACTCGTAGCCTTGGGTGCGGGCAGCTTTAGCAATTTGTGTCGCTTCGTTTCGAGCGCCAGTGTTGACTACGGTTAAATCAAGTGTGGCCGAAAGAGCAGCGCAAACTGCCTCAGAAATCGCATCATTGGTTGTGGTGGCAAAGGTATTTACCACTAAAAGTGTCCGCACCCCTTAAGCCTAGCGACGACTCTTCTAGTAACCGATACGGTAGTTGAGTGCGGAAATCAGTTTTAGCCCTAGGTGCGATCCAGGCGATTGCAATATTTATTTATGGACTCGCAATCGTAATTAGCGGCACTCTTATACATAGCGATGCAGGTTCACCATTAGTTCAGTTTTTAATTTACACATTTTTTGCGCTCTCGTTAGCTGCGACGACTCGGGGAATCTCGAAGAACCAAGATTGGGCGCGAACCCCTTTTTATATTTTGCAAGCATTCATCGTCATTACTGGATACACATTAATTAGTGGTACCGAAAACATTTACAAAATAATGGGAGTGATTGTGGGTGCGTTTGGCATTGCTGGCTTTATTGCATTACTTCGTTTTCCAGTGCAACGTTAATTTTCAAGTAAACCTTCACGAAGGTGAATCAAAACTTTATTTAGAATTCGAGAAACGTGCATTTGCGAGATGCCTAGATCGGTAGCAATTTGAGACTGGCTTAAATTGTCAAAAAAGCGCAATTGCAGAATTCGCTTTTCTCGGTCGTCCAGTTTTTCCAGCAGTGGCTTAAGAGATTCCCGGTACTCAACACCCTCAAGTGCGCCATCAAGTGAACCAACAGAGTCTCCAATTGTTGGCGCATCATCTGAGCTGGTATCGAGGCTAATGGTTGAATAAGCAGAATTCGCCTCTAGCGCTTCTGCAACATCATCAACCGTGACACCCAGATGCTTTGCAATTTCTTTTGTAGTGGGGGAGCGAACAAGTTTTTGAGTGAGTTCTACGTTTGCCTTATTTACCGCAGCGCCAAGTTCTTGTAATCGACGAGGTACTCGAATGGCCCAAGTTTTATCGCGGAAATGTCGTTTGATTTCGCCCACAATTGTTGGTGTCGCAAAAGTTGAGAATTCAAATCCCCGTGCAATTTCAAAGCGATCTATGGCTTTAATTAATCCAATGGTTCCCACTTGGATTAAGTCATCAAGTGGCTCACCGCGATCTGCAAATTTTCTGGCCATAAAAATGACAAGGGGCAAGTGGCGTTCAATTAACGCAGCGCGAGTAGCTTCGTGTTGGGTAGTACCTGCTTCTAGAGCTGCAAGTTGCTCGAACATCTCGCGATCAGCAGATCGCAAGTCGTTTTTAGGCACTCGCCACCACTTTGGCAGTGAGCAGTAAAGTCACTAGCCCATCTGGTGAAGTTTGCGTCTTAACTTCGTGAACAAGTGCAGTTAGCACAGTCCAGGCAAAGGAATTTCGATCAGGCTTTGGACTACCTGCTGGTCCAGTCATTTCAATCTGCAACGAGTCAGCGTGAATGTGAAATGACACAGCCACCCGTCCGGTATCTGGCTGATGTGCGATTAAGACAGCAAAGGCCTCATCAACGGCTAGCCGCAAATCATCTATTGCTTCAAGTGTTAAGTCGGCATGCGCCGCTATGTGCGCTGCTGCGCTTCTGATTAGCCCGACGTAGTCAGGGCTTGCTGGAACTGCTAATTCAATAAGGGCCACAACTAGACGCTAACCTATTGCCCCGCTAAGTCGATAAGCGCTTGCCCAGATACTCGATAAATTGTCCACTCATCCATAGCTTGCGCCTTGATCGCTCGATAAACCTCGATAGCAGGCTCATTCCAATCCAAAACCCACCATTGGAATCTTGAGTAATCATTTTCAACACAAACTTGCGCCAACCGCTTCAGTAACGCTTTACCCATTCCTTGGCCACGAAATTGGGGGCGTACGTAAAGATCTTCAAGATAAATTCCGTGCTTTCCATCCCAGGTGCTGTAGTTCAAAAACCAAATCGCCATGGCGGCAATTGCATCAGGATCAGCTGGATCTTCAATCACATAGGCATAAACAGCTGGATGCCCTGAGGGAGTATTTGCTTGCCCAGCCGAAGAGATGCCCTCGTGTTGTTCAAATTCGGGAGAAAGTAAATCGCGACCGAACAAAGCCTGCATCAGGTCTTGTTCGGTCGCAACTACTTCGTCTGAAGCTTTTTCAAACTCTGCTAACTCATTAATCATTAAGTGCATCGCAGCAACATCTTCTGGTGTTGCCTCGCGCACAAAAATCATAAGTCGTTAAAACTACTTCTTTGAGTCCGCAAAAATTACCGCGATCTCATCGATCTTTGCAATTAGTTTGTCGGCAACTACAACATCTGTTGAACCCTTGGTGCCACCGGCGCCAGCAAGTTTTGTCGCATCATTAAATAATTCATTTAGATTTGGGTACTTCTCAAAGTGTGGCGCCTTGAAGTAGTCAGTCCAAAGTACCCATAGGTGCTCTTTAACTAAATGTGAGCGATCATCTTTGATACTGATTGCGCGGGCTTTAAAGTCAGCGTCATCAGATGCGTGGTACTTTTCCATGCATGCCTTAACGGAAAGTGCTTCGATTCTGGCTTGGGCTGGATCGTAGATGCCGCAAGGTAGATCGCAGTGCGCATTGACGGTGATAGTTGGTACAAAAAGCTTCATAATTCCTCCGATGTTGTAGCGGATTAACCACTAGTAACAAGATTACCCTTGCGTACTGGCGAGCGCAGACCTGGGCTGAAACAATGGGTTTATGGGTTATGGGATAGCGGTGGTGGCAGGCCTAAGTATGATTCCTACTTTGGCGCCAGGGGAACGGTTGCTAGTTAGATATGGCGGCCCAACCGTCCTAGGTGATCTAGTTGTTTTCAAGCATGCAGGCCAAATTGACGTAAAGCGAATCGAACATATTGAAAGTGCTGGACTATTCGTGCTTGGCGATAATGATCAAGTCAGTACTGATTCCCGAAGCTATGGCTTGATTGCACACGAAGATGTTTTGGGCACAATCTTGCTGCGAATCTGGCCTAAGCCAGGGCGAATAATTTCAGGTTAGAAACTTCCGAAATTAAACAGGAATCAAAGTGTTGGCAAAAATCTGCCAGGCAAGCAGTGATTTAGCTACCAAGCTGAGCACAATATAAATTCGCTCACCATGAAGGTAGTTACTCCACTTACCTTGCGCTTTGTATTGCTTGTACTGCACCCAAGCAAATGAATTGAAAAGAATGAAGACGGTAACGATAATTCCGTAAACAAATGCAGGCGCACTTTCAGTAGATGGACTACTTGGTGCGATGACATAAATTGCAACTGCAAGCCAAGGCACGATTCCAGTGATGCAGCCAAAGATAAATGGCAGCCAGCCACCGTTACCTGGTGCTTCATATTTTTCTTGCAGCCAACCAAACAAAATCATTGAGGCATTAACACCAAAAATGGCAACTAGCGCAGTTACATCGGCGATACCAGTTACTTGAGCAATCAACACAATCATTACTGATGAGCTAATTGAGTATTCAACCCAACGGAAGTAGTTGCGCTTGGCTTCAAGTCCGGCGCCGTAACGACCAAAGAAAGTTGGGCTGGCAACAATAAAATGAGCGACCGCAGAAAGGCCAAGGAAAAGTGCCACTCCAAGTGCAAGTGGCGTTTCAAAAAGCACAATCGAATCAGCAAAGACCGATCCTGGCGGCCCTGCCATGTAAGTGGCCGTAACTGGGAGGCCGAAATCGGTGGAAAGCGAAAGAACTGCAATCATTTGAAGTAGGTGAATTACGCCAGCAATCAAATTGAAACGACGAAGACCAGGAACGGTTAAGTTACTCATAGTTCAAGTGTATGAAGTAGGTCAAGCAAAAAGTGCTATTTATTTGCTAAAAATTAAGGAACTATTACTAACTTTCCTAATACATCCCCATTAATCATGAGTTCGTAAGCAATTTTTGCATCTTCGAGAGAAACTACTTTTTGCACGTGCGGGCGCAACCCAGTTTCGCCCATGAATTTAACAAGTGCCTCGAATTCAGCGCGAGTTCCCATGGTAGATCCTACAACTTCTAGCTGTAGGAAAAAAAGTCGATTCAGATCAGCTGGTGGGTTTGCGCCACTGGTCGCACCACAAATCACAATGCGTCCACCTGGTCGCAGGCTACGCATTGAATGAGACCAAGTCGCCTCGCCAACACTTTCCATAACAGCATCAACTTTGCCTGGAAGGCGAGCGCCAGATTCAAATACTTCATCTGCTCCAAGTGATTTCGCATATTCCCGCTTGGCTTCATCGCGGGAAGTCACCCAAGTAATAAATCCGGCCGCGTGCGCGAGTTGAATTAGCGCAGTTGCCACACCGCCACCTGCTCCTTGAATTAAGACTGTGTCACCTTTTTGCAAACCTGATTTAGTAAAGAGCATTCGATAAGCAGTTAACCAAGCAGTTGGCAAGCAGGCAGCTTCTTCAAAACTTAGAAAATCTGGTTTATCAATTACGTTGTAAGCAGGAACTGTTACATATTCGGCGTGAGTTCCATTATGAACTTCACTGAGAAGTGAACGTTTAGGATCTAGCGTCTCATCACCTTTTGAAGGATCACCGATCACTGCGTGCACGATAACTTCGCGGCCATCATCAAGAACACCGGCTGCATCAGAGCCAAGAACTATTGGTAAATTTTCCGCAGCAGTAGCTACTCCTCGTAGAGTCCAAACATCGTGATGATTTAGAGCTGCTGCCTTAACGGCAACTCGCACCCAACCATCTGGGATAACTGGATCGGGATGCTCACCAATGTAAAGTCCAGCTAGTGGGTTTTCGTCATTTCCGATTTTGGCAACTACAGCGCGCATTAATCTTCATCCTCGTCATCATCAAGTCGGGCAAGCCAGGTAGCAAGCCGTTCAGTTGGAATTTCAAAATCTGGATAGGTGTCAACAAACTCTCGCATGCGCCCAGCTAGCCATTCAAACGTTACTTCTTCTTCGCCGCGACGTTTTTCAAGTTCTTCGATGCCACGATCAGTGAAGTACATAAAAACTCCTAAATTATAAATTTATCGATTAGCTAAACGCTTGTGTGACAAGCGCCTGCTGCTCAAGTTCACTTCGATGATGTGAACCGACGGCTGGAGAACTAGAAGCCGGACGAGAAACGACACTCATCTGGTGATTAATAAGCGCTGGCAAATTCATTGCCATGAAAGTCCAAGCTCCCTGATTCGCTGGTTCTTCTTGAACCCAACGGATGTCAGAAAGATTCTGGTATCGCGCGAGTTCAGGTGGCAAAGTAAGTGCCGGTAACGGATACAGGCGCTCTAGGCGAACGATTGCAACATCTTTTCGACCTGACTTTTCGCGCTCGGCAGCAAGGTCGTAATAAACCTTGCCACTGCAAAGCAGCACTGTCTTTACTTCGTCTGGATTAACCGTGGTGTCAGTAATAATTGCCTTGAATGTACCTTCAGTAAAGTCACTTACTTTCGAAGTTGCGTACTTAGCTCGCAGGAGCGACTTAGGCGTAAATACAACTAATGGACGAGTCAAAGTCGACTTCACTTGCCAACGTAATAAATGGAAGAAACTTGCTGGCGTAGTTGGCATAGCAACTGTGATGTTGTCTTGCGCGCATTGCTGCAAGAATCTTTCAACCCGCGCTGATGAGTGATCGGGGCCTTGGCCTTCGTAGCCGTGTGGCAACAGTAAAACTAAACTGCTCTTTTGCGCCCACTTCTGCTCACCGGTTGTGATGTATTCATCAATCATGGTTTGTGCGCCGTTTGCAAAGTCGCCAAATTGCGCTTCCCACATAGTTAATGCTTCGGGCCGAATTACGGAATAGCCATATTCAAATCCCATTGCCGCATATTCACTAAGTAGTGAGTCATAGACATCCAACTTTGCGCCTGCTTCGTAACAAGTCTTTAGCGGCTTGTACTGCCAACCAGTTTTCTTATCAACGATTACGGCGTGACGATGACCAAATGTGCCGCGCCTGCTATCTTGCCCGGCAAGGCGAATCACAGTGCCTTCAGTTAAAAGTGAACCAAGAGCAAGTGCCTCGCCCATACCCCAATCAATTGCATCAGTTGCAACCATCGCGGCGCGACGATCTAGTTGTGGCGCTAATCGAGGATGGATAGTGAATCCTTCAGGCATATTAGTTTGACTTGCAACAACTCGATCAATGACTTCTCTCGTGATCGCAGTAGGAACTTCCCAAAATGGAGTCTGTGGCTCTAGTGTTTGCTGGCCATGTGAGATAACTTCCGCCGCTGCGGCGTTGAAGTGCCCGGACGATTCAGACTTTGTTGCCTGGAAAACACCTTCGAGTTCATTTTGGTAATGCTTTAAGGCAGCTTCCGCTTCATCCAGCGTGATATCTCCGCGACCCACAAGCGCCTCGGTATACAACTTACGAACGGATCGCTTTTGATCAATAATGTCGTACATAAGTGGTTGAGTTAATGAAGGATCATCTGCCTCATTGTGCCCACGTCGGCGGTAACAAACTAAGTCGATTACCACGTCTTTGTGGAATTCTTGTTGGAATTCGAAAGCTAGTTGCGCGACCATAACAACTGCTTCGGGGTCATCACCATTGACGTGAAAAACTGGCGCTTGAATCATGCGAGCCACATCAGTTGGATACACACTTGTGCGGCTGTAGCGAGGTGAAGTCGTGAACCCCACTTGGTTATTGATGACAAGGTGAATAGTGCCACCTACGCGGTAACCCTGTAGTTGACTCATTTGCAGAGTTTCAGCCACTACGCCTTGACCGGCAAATGCAGCATCTCCGTGTAATAGCAGCGGAAGTACGGAGTACTTTTCTTTGGCACCAATGATGTCTTGCTTAGCGCGCACAATGCCCTCAAGGACTGGCCCCACGGCCTCCAAGTGAGATGGGTTTGCCGCAAGGTAAACCTTTACTTCTTTCCCAACATCTGATTTGTAGGTTCCTTTTGTGCCGAGATGGTATTTAACGTCGCCCGAGCCTTGCACGGATTCTTCGCCATAGTTACCCTCAAACTCGCTGAAAATTTTTCCATAACTTTTACCAGCAATGTTTGCGAGCACATTAAGTCGACCACGGTGCATCATTCCAATACACACTTCATCAAGCTGGGCATTTGCCGCTTCAATTAAAATCTGGTCGACGAATGGAATTGCACTTTCGCCGCCCTCAAGGCTGAAACGCTTTTGACCTACGTATTTTGTCTGCAAGAAACTTTCAAATGCTTCGGCTTCATTAAGTTTGCGCAAGATACGTATTTGCTCATCGCGGTCAACTTTGTCTTGCTTTTTTTCTAGCCGATCTTGAATCCATTTGCGTTGCTCAGGATCTTGAATATGCATGTATTCCACACCTAAAGTGCGGCAATACGCATCTCGCAAAGTACCCAATATGTCGCGTAGTTTTGCAAACGGAGTACCGCCAAAGCCGCCAGTAGCAAACTCTCGATCCAAATCCCAGAGCGTCATGGCATGGGTGGCTATATCTAAATCTGGATGTGATCTCTGGTGATATTCAAGTGGATCAATGTCAGCAAGTAAGTGACCACGTACTCGGAAGGCATGAATCATTTCTTGCACTCG
>JBDNJO010000049.1:0-5569 GCA_041687715.1 Candidatus Nanopelagicales bacterium | reverse complement strand
GGCAGCTTCAGGTGGCAGGAATGCCAAAGCTTTTGGTAAGTAGCCTCGAACTCGATTCAATAATTCATTCGCTGCTTTAGTGGTAAAGGTCAGCCCCAGAATTCGATCTGGCGCAACCTGCTGCGTCATTATCAACCACGCGATGCGCGCCGCCATCACGGTAGTTTTTCCAGTTCCTGCGCCTGCAACAATCATGCATGGTTCTAGTGGGGATTTAATTGCAGAAATTTGCTCGTCGCTTGGCCGGAACCCAATTACTTTTGCCAAGTCAGTCATGGTTAGTTCTTTCATGAGAGCACCTGCTTACCCTCTGGGGTGGCTGGGCAAAGCATGCGAACCGCGCACATACTGCACTTTTGTTTTTCATAGCGCGCTTCGTATCGTTCATCGAGCACGACCAGTGCTGCTTGACCCAAACGCTGCTCAAGTGGAATCTGCGAATTCTCATCATGAGTTTGTGGGGAAACTTTTTGAACTAATGCAATATCGGCATTATCTTTTTCGCCAACGCGCAGTTGCACTAGCGCAGCGCCCGCAACTTCTTGCTCAGCGCTTCGCTGGGTCATAACTCCTTCTGATTCGAAGGAGCCGTGTTCCATTAAGTATGTGTAAAGAGCAAGCTGCACATCAAGCTGCAAATCTTTTGGTTTCTTAGAATCTTTGCTGGTTTTAAAATCGAAAACTGTGATGCCATCTTCAGTGAATTCAATTCGATCTGCCCGACCAGTTATTGCGACTGTAACTTCACGTGAAGTGCCATTTGGCTCAGTCACCGCGACTGTGGTGCTCCAGGCAAGTTTTGATTCCGTCACGCTGATATTTTCTTTGTGGCTTAACATCCAAGAAAGCAGACGCACAGAAGCATCGTGGGCAGCCTGACGCTCTCGGACAGATTCCCATTTTGCTTCGTATCCCATGCTGGGCCACAACCGATCAAGATGCTCATCAATTACTGAGATGTCACTTTCAAGTTCGCCAGATGAAAGTCCCTGCGCAACTGTGTGAAGCGCGTTTCCAAAAACTAACGGCATTGCAGATTGTGAAGTGGCATTAATTTTTCGTTCCAAGAACCACTGAGCGGGACATTTTTCAATTGCCATAATGCCAGATGCGGATATCGAAATTTCATCGATTTTGTGATGTGAATTTTGAGTTGGCTCCAACATTCCCCACCAATTAGTGGGTTGTGCTTGCGCAAACAACGATCCATAATCTGAAATCAATTTTGCTAGTTGATTCGCCGCAGCTAAGCGGATAAGTTCTGGCTGCTCCTTATCATTTAGAGTGCGACGAAGATTGGCAATTACCCCATCAATGCTCAGTGGACGCTTTGGCCGGCCGCCAGCATGTACTGGCGCAGTAGCTGGCAGCGCAGTAACAATGTCGGTAACAAATCGACTCGGTGCTACGCCATCATCGCGAACTGAGGTATCTGTTGCGGTAATTAAAAGTGTTTGTTTCGCGCGAGTTATTGCAACGTAGAAAAGTCGGCGTTCTTGCGCTAGTAACTCGCGCATAGTTAGGGGCAACAGCTCAATTCCTGGACCTATGCGATCAGATTGCAATAATGTTTGGTGTTGCCTTAAATCCGGCCATAAATCTTCCTGCGCACTGGCGACAACGACAAACTTCCACTGCAGACCTTTTGCTCTATGGGCAGTTAGTAAGCGAACGGAATCATTTCGCACATCATTTTCGGCAAGTGCCTCAGCCGGAATTTCCTGCGCTTCAATTTCATCTAAGAAATTTGTTAAATCTTTACCTCTACCTCGCGCCACAAATCGATTAGCTAAATCAAATAGTGAGCAAATCGCATCTAGATCTCGATGTGCTCGAGTGCTCGGGGCGCCAAAGCCAATAGCTTGTTCCTGAAGTTTTTTAGGCCAAGCTGTGCCTTGCCAAACACTCCACAAAACTTCGTGCGGGCTTGCTCCCTTTTGCATTGCAGTACGCGCTTGCGCGAGTAATTTTCCTAAGTTAGCAATTGCCAGCACAGCGCTATCGTGTCGACCTGGCGGCACATCAAGTAGTTCACCTGGTTCTAAAAGAGCTTGGCTGATAAGCGTCATCGCAGGTCGTGGAGCGCGTTGTGGTGAGCGATCCATTGACCGTAAGTAACTCCCAAGGCGCCGTAAGTCAACGGGATCAATTCCGGCAAGTGGTCCACCCAAAAGTTTGGCAACCACATCGGCCGTTGCAAGTTTTGGATTATCAATTACGCGCAACATGGTCACAAGTGGCGAGACTGCCGGATCTTGATGCAATGGAATCTCATCTGCTGCAACTTCTACCGGAATTCCAGCAGCCACAAATGCCCGATAAATAGTTGGTATCGAAACCACAGCAGAGCGAACGATTACTGCAAAGTCAGACCATTGAAACTCCCCGCCCGCGTGAGCGCGCGCGATTACATCTGCAATGTGCGCAGCTTCTGCGCCTGGGCTATCAAAAGTTCGAATTGAAATTTCGCCAGAGTCAGGTGAGATGCATTCAGGATTACGGTGCTTGATTATGGACTTCGGATCAAATCCTGCGGGAATTCGATCTCCAATTACTGCGCTGGCTGCGGCCCTGATATCCGTACCGAAGCGACGACAAGTTGATAACACAACATCAACAACTGGTTTGCCAAAAACTTTTTCAAACTCTTGCGCGAAATTACGAATGCCACCTTCATCCGCCCCGCGAAAACCATAGATTGCTTGATCAACATCGCCGACCACGACTAATGCGCTATCAGCATTAACCATTGCCTTGAGCAAAGCCACTTGACCTGGATCAGTGTCCTGATACTCATCTACGTAGATCGCTTTAAAAGTTTTATGTAAGTATTCCCTAACATCAGGTCGATGACTTAGCAACACTGCGCGATGTATCAATTCCGAGTAATCCATCACGCCTTCAGCGTCAAGGACATCTAAATACTCATTCATGAACACACCAATGGCAGACCAAGTTTCTCGCCCAGTGCTGCGACCTAATCCAATTAAGTCCTCGGGGTCCATCATGTGTGACCTAGTGCGCGACATCACGGAACGAATTTCTTCAGCTAAGCCTCGAGTTCCAACTGCTGGCATCAAGTCATTTGGCCAATTCAACCTTTGGTCTGCAATCGCATCAGCGAAAAGTTGGCGCGATCTAACTTGCTGCTCTGGGCCTGATAGCAATCTAGTTTCAGTTACATAAATTTCATCTGATTGAAAGCGGCGCACTAGAGCCAGACAGAAAGAGTGGAACGTACTAACAAGTGGCACAACTCCGCCGCCAACTGCAGCGGTGACTTGATCTCGCCAATCGATTGCTGCCCGGCGCCCAAAAGTTAATCCCAAAACTTGATCTGGACTAAGTGCGTCCGGACCAGAAAGCCGAGCTGCCATGGCAGCTACTAATGTTGTGGTTTTTCCTGTTCCTGGTCCTGCCAAAACCCGCATGGCGCCATGTCGGTGATTAACAACACGCAATTGGTCAGCGTCGAGATTAGGCGCGCGATATGGAGCTGCTGGAGCACGATCAAGGATTAAGCGAGTCATTGCTCCTTATTCCACCATGTCCTACTGACAATGCAGTTACAGGCTTTCGCGTTTCCTTAAAAATGGGGCAAGATTAAGAGCAGAACCAGCAAACTAACCAAGATTGAGGAATTATCGTGAAGCCAATGGCTGCAACCTCAACTTTAGTTATTGAGGACACAGTCCTGGATCGGCGGTTGCGCCGTCCAGCTGACTTAGCGCGATTTGCCTTCACGTTAATCGCAATTGCTGCTGTGGCGTTACTCGCATATGTCGCGCAAAGTACCACCACAGGAATTGAGCAAGATCTTTATCAAGGGGCCAAACGCCTGCCCGCAGCCATTATTTTGATCACAAACTTAATAAGTGGTTTAGGTACTTTGATTTTTCCAGCTGTTGTTGCTTTGGATTTACTAGTTCGTAAACGTCCGCGCCAACTCATGGAATCAGTCGGCGGCTTACTGGTATCAGTACTAATCCTTTCGCTAATCTCATGGGCATTAATTCAATCTGGCTCGGAACGCTTGCTGCTCGCATTTGCTGGAACCACAGATCCATTAACCGCTATTCCTTTTAATGCTGTCATAGGTGGCTTAGCTGCGTTCACTACCGTTTCGCGAATTATGTCGCGACCAAGATGGAATGTTGTTGCAGGAATTGTAATTAGTTCAATTGCACTCGCTGACATTGTTGGTGGCGGTGTTACTGCAGCAGGACTTGCAACTTCACTCTTGGCTGGTTGGGCTGTGGGCCTGTTAATTCGCTATTTACTTGGCACCGATACCACGCGACCATCGGGTGAAGAGATTGCAAAAGTTATGAATGCGCTTGGCATTCCATTAACGCTGCTTCGCGCTGCTGAAGTTTTGAAATCAGGTCGCCGCTATGACGCCAGCACTATTGATGGTGCGCGAATCGATTTGATAGTGCTAGATCGAGACTTAGAGGGCGCGGGCTTAGCCCAAGGTATTTACCGTTCGCTGCGATTACGCGATGACGCAGCCGGCGCTGGAACTTCTATGCGTCGACACCTAGAGCGCATTGCACTTAACAGTTGGGCAATCTCAACGGCTGGAATATCCACACAGCACTTGTTAGCAGTTGCTGAAGTGGGACCAGATGCTGCGCTATTGGCTTTTGAACACGTGCCAGGACGTTCATTTAGTTCTGTTGGCCACACTTTAGGCGACGCCGAGTTGGCCGGTGCTTGGGAAATTGTGCGGGACTTACAAGCGGCTCGAATCGCGCATCGCGCATTAACTGCGCAAAACTTTTTGCTGGCTTCGAATGGCAAGGTTTATGTTCAAGGAATTGAAAATGGCGCAGTAGCAGCATCGGATGTACAACTGCGAATCGATCTAGCAGAAGCGTTAGTGACCCTTTCGTTGGCAGCCGATCCAGCGCGCGCAATTCAAGCTGGAAACGTAGTGCTTGGTAACGCTGCCCTGGCTCGTGCATTGCCCGCACTGCAACTAGTTGCTCTTGGAGCCACAACCAGAGAATTAGTGAAAGAAAACCGAGAACTTTTAACTACTTTGCGCAATGCAATTTTGGCTGACTTGCCTGAGACTGCCTCTGACATTGAGCAGATTGATATTGAACGAATCAAACCCCGCACGCTATTAACTGTTATCGCAGGATCTATCGCAGCCTACTTATTGTTAACTCAACTCGGCAAAGTAAACCTAGGTGAGGTTTTCCGAGCTGCCGATACCACTTGGGTACTAACTGGCCTTGGGTTCTCGGCATTAACTTATGTTGCTGCGACACTTGCGCTTTCCGGCGTTGTGCCAGAGCGACTTTCGTTTTGGAAAACTTTGCAAGCGCAATTTGCTGCCTCGTTTGCAACATTAGTTACGCCGCCAACGCTCGGATCTGTGGCAATAAATGTTAGATATCTTTCTAAGCAAGGTATGCATGCCGCACTTGCAGGAGCCAGTATTGCTGTTGCCCAGGCTTTGGCTTTTTTCAGTCACATCCTTTTGCTGTTTATCGCAGTGATCGCAGCCGGAACATCAAGTGACTTTACATTCCGGCCACCACGCACTGCAATCATCGTG
>JBDNJO010000048.1:0-7116 GCA_041687715.1 Candidatus Nanopelagicales bacterium | reverse complement strand
TGGGTTGGCGGGTGCGCCGGAGCGATTAGTTGACCTGTTTAGCTACTTCACAATTTGGAGCCAGATTGCAGTGGGCATCGTGATGACTTTGCTTTACTTAAACCCAGCCCGTGATGGCAAAATCTTCCGCATTATGCGAATCGATACGGTTTTGATGATCACAGTTACTGGCGTTGTTTACAACTTACTTCTGGGACCGAATTATCCACCGCAGGGTTTGAATCAGATCTCGAGTCCAATTCAGCACACCAGTACTCCACTGATTACTGTTCTAATTTTTGTGATAGCTGGTCCACGTGGGTGGTTTAACTTAAAGAACGTTTTGGCAGCGCTCGTGCTGCCAATTGTTTACGTGTTCTACACATTATTCCGCGGAGCAATCATTGATAAATACCCGTATGACTTCTTTGATGTTGTTATGTATGGCTATGCAAATGTAATTATTTTCGTGATGGGGATCCTAATGGCGTCCATCATCGTTGCTGCCCTTTATTGGGCAATCGATAAAGTTTTCACGAAGAAATAAAAACCACAATTTAAGTTTCTTCATTTGGCAAACTAATGCATAGTGATCCAAGGTGCGTGCTTGCTTAACGTGACTGGCGATACAACAATATTCTGATTAGCCAAATTAGGAACACGAGTAGACTTTGGCTATGCAAATAAATATGAGCTGGACGTGTCGAACCTAGGTTCAAAAACGAACGAGGAGCCACTTGGGGGGCTCTCATCTGAGGCACGCCTAAAAATTGTTATTACCAACTTCTTCCTGCGGATTCGTGATTTGTTACCTCAGAAGTCGGATTACACGGCGATGCGCCGTAATCCAAGGCGTGATGTGATCGCCGGGGTAACGGTAGGTTTTGTCGCGTTACCGCTTGCACTTGCCTTTGGCATTTCCTCAGGCATGGGAGCTGGCGCTGGAATTGTGACGGCAATTGTTGCCGGCGTGGTAGCCGCCATATTTGGTGGGAGCAATCTTCAAGTCAGTGGACCAACTGGTGCAATGACTGTCGTGCTCATTCCGATTTTCGCCAAATTTGGGGCAGCTGGCGTTCTGGTGGTTGCTCTCATGGCCGGCGTTTTTCTAATTATTCTTGCGATTTCAAGAGCAGGGCGCGCTATGGCGTACCTCCCATTGCCGGTAGTTGAAGGATTTACTTTGGGTATCGCTGTGATCATTGCCCTCCAGCAAGTTCCATCGGCACTGGGTACTCCTGGTGAAGGTGAGAAGGTTTACCGCATTGCAGCATCTGCTTTTAATAGCTGGCTTAGCGATCCGCAGTGGCCTGCAATTTTGCTGGCGCTCGTGGTGGCTGCTCTGATTTTAATCGGCGCTCGCTATCGTCCAGGTATGCCAGTTGCGCTAGTTTGCGTAATTGTGGCAACGTTTCTAACATCCACAGGGGGGATCGCAATCAAAGTTATTGGAAACCTTCCTGCAGGATTGCCATTTCCCTCAATCCCAAGCATTCCCGTTCATGAGTATTCATCGCTCATTTTTCCTGCAATTGCTGTGGCCATGCTGGCCGCGTTGGAGAGCTTGCTCTCCGCAACTGTTGCTGATGCAATGAGTGAGGGCGAACGCCATAATGCAAATCGAGAACTATTCGGTCAGGGTCTAGCCAATCTAGCTGCGCCATTATTTGGTGGAGTTCCCGCAACTGCGGCGATTGCGCGGACGGCAGTTAATGTTCGAAGTGGCGCGCAATCACGCCTGGCCGCTATTACGCAATCCATCTTTCTTTTCATTGTGATTCTCATAGCGTCACATTGGGTTGGGATGATTCCGATGGCGGCCCTAGCTGGTGTTTTACTAGCCACGACGGTGCAGATGGTCAAGGTTTCCAGTTTAGTTGCCATCTTGCGAGCAACTCGAGGTGATGCAGCGATTCTAATCACCACGGCGCTAGCAACCGTTATTTTCGACCTCGTCACTGCAGTCATGATGGGGATGGTGGTCGCAGGTATATATGCCCTTAATCAAGTTTCCAAATCAGCCAACGTTGATCGGCCATCCGTTCTTAGTCCGGAACAGTCGAGCACCCAACAGCAACTGCTTGGTGAACATGTGGTTGCATTTCGACTAGACGGACCCTTGTTCTTTGGCGCGGCTCACAAATTCTTACTTGAAGTTACCGAAATAAGTGAGGTGCGCGTAGTTATTCTGCGCTTGTCTCGCGTCCATAGCCTTGATGCCACGGGTGCAAGCGTTCTTGGGGATACGATCAAGGCACTTGAACACCGAGGAGTAACTGTCATTCTCTCCGGCATCAAGGATGCACATCACAATATTTTCAAGGTGCTTGGCGTTTATCAGCATCTTGCCCATGAAAATCACATCTTTGCAACTACTCCCGAGGCAATTGAGCATGCGCACCAACATGTTAAGCGATAGCTAGGCAAGTAATTACCCAGGCAGTGCCTTAACAGGATGTTTCGTGACTCGCAGTTAGCACTTGGATAATCCTCGTGCAGTTCAAAAAATCAAGCTTAGCTAACTGCTCTTACTACGCTTGGTAGTCCGCATATGCTGCGATTCCAGTAAGCGCTTGGCCAACAACCAAAGTGTGAACTTCGTTTGTGCCTTCGTAGGTGTAAACACTTTCGAGGTTGTTCATGTGACGGATGATTGGGTATTCCAGTGTGATTCCGGAGCCACCAAGCATCGAGCGAGATTCGCGCGCTACTTCAAGGGCCATGCGCACATTGCTCTTCTTGCCAATGCTTACTTGCTCCGAGCGAAGTAAGTGCTGATCTTTTAGTTTTCCTAAGTGCGAAGCCAGCAACATGCCGTTACCAGTTGCAATGGCCATGTCAGCAAGTTTTTGCTGTGATAACTGGAAAGCTGCAAGTGGCCGGCCAAACTGGTGGCGGGTCATGGTGTAGTCAATTGCAGTCTCAAGGCAATCTCGAGCTGCGCCAACAACTCCGAACAAAATTCCAAAGCGCGCTTCCGAAAGGCACGACAATGGGCCACGAAGTGTTTGCACTTCTGGCAACACTGCAGAAGCCGGCAAGCGAACATTTTCAAAAACTAACTCACTTGTTACTGACGCGCGTAATGACATCTTGTGCTTAATTAAGTTGGCCTTGAAACCTGGGGTGTTAGTTGGAACCACAAAACCTTCAATGCCGTTATCGGTGTGTGCCCAAACAATTGCAACATCCGCAATGTTTCCGTTTGTGATCCACATCTTTGAGCCATTAAGAATCCAGTCATCGCCATCACGCTTGGCGTTAGTGCGCATCTCGCCAGGGTTTGAGCCAGCATCGGCTTCGGTCAAACCAAAACAACCAAGAGCGTCGCCAGATGCTAAACGCGGTAACCATTCTTGCTTTTGTTCTTCTGAACCAAACTTCCAAATAGCAAACATCGCAAGTGATCCCTGCACTGAAACAAAAGAGCGCAACCCAGAATCGCCGGCTTCAAGTTCTAAGCAAGCAAGGCCGTAGGAAGTGGCATCAGTGCCAGCGCAGCCGTAACCTTCAAGGTGCATGCCAAACATGCCCATCTGACCGATTTCTTTAGCCAATTCGCGCGCTGGGAATTCACCGTCTTCAAACCATTTACCAACGTGAGGCTTTACGCGATCATCCACAAATTTACGAACCGAGTCGCGGATCGCAAGTTGTTCATCAGTGAACAAGCTGTCAATCTCGTAGAGATCAAATGGATGTTGTGGTGCGGCCATGGTGGTTTCCTGTCCCAAGTGCAAAATTGCAATTACTCACAAAATAACAGGATTGGATCCAATCTGCAAGTATCAAAAATCCAGTGTTTCTAGGCGAAATTCGCGTAAAACTAGGAAGTTGTGAGTAAAACGATAGCCAGGCCCGCTCCAAAAAGGCCAACCACTTGGTGGCGCTCAAGGCGTTCCTTAAGGAAAACTCGCGCTAACAGCACAGTGATTGCTGGATACAGCGCGGCAATCACTGAGATCACAACCAACTGCCCGCGCTGGGCCGCGAGCATAAACGTGGTGCCACCCCAAACATCTAATGCGCCGGAAGCCATAGCGCGCTTATAGTCCACTGGCCTGCCAACTAGAGATTTCCAAGTCACAATCGCCACAACACAGAAAACGACCAGCGTCACTACGCGAGCCGTGATTACCGGTGCCAGCATTGAACCAACTGGAGCACTGGCTACGCTCAGCAAAAATCCAGCAAATCCAAAGCCACCCAAAACTGCAAAAATTGCCGCCATTCTAGAAAGTGGATGCGTTGCATCAACTGTTGATCTACTAACCAACACAATTGATGCCATAGCGATTAGTGCACCGATTGAACCAGTGAAAGCCAATCTTTCACCTCGAAATAATCCAACGCTAAACGGAATAATTACCGCAACCACCGCAGTGATTGGAGCCACCGCTCCCATCGGACCAAGTCCAAGGGATTTCAGCACGAATATGTAGCCGACTATCCCACATACTCCGGCGGATAAGCCAGAAATTACCGCTTGCCGATTAAAGTCCGCACCCAGAAATGGTGTGGCAATCAAGAGGACAACTAACCCAGTACCAACTGTGATTGGCAAAACTTTAAAAAGTGGACTCTTGCGGGTAGCGAGTCCACCGAAGTAATCTCCAAAGCCATATGAGAATGCGCAAGCAAAGGCAAGGAGTATGGCGGACATAAGGGTTTAACTTTAGCGGCTAGCTTGTCGCAAGCAATAACACAGCAGCGCCCGCGCCAAATAGTCCGAAAAGTTGATGACGTTCCATGCGCTCATGCAGAACGAGTCTGGCAAGCAACACTGTAAATGCAGGATAAAGCGCAGCCACTACGGCAACAAGTATCAAATCACCCGCGCGAGTAGCCAGCATAAAAGTTGCGCCACCAACAACATCCAGTGATCCGGAAGCTAAGGCAAGTCGGTAATCAATTTTTCCGTTACGAATAGCTTTCCACTTTGCGATGAAAATAAAAATAAATATTCCGCCGGTAACAAGTCGACCAACCATGACAGGTGCTAGGCCGCTGTCATCTGGTCCACTGCTAATACCCAATAAATAACCAGCAATACCAAGTCCTGCAATGATTGCCACAATGACGGCTTTAGTAGTTACTGGGTGGCTTGCATCTTCGGTAGATCTACTCACGAGCACAATCGAAATAAATGCAAGTCCGGCGCCAATGAAGCCAACAGTTGATAACGTTTCACCGCGGAAGAATCCAACTGCAAATGGAATCATGGCGCCTATGACTGCCGAGATGGGCGCCACAACACCCATGGGTCCAAGTGCTAAGCCGTACATAATAAATATGTAGCCAATAGTTCCAGCTAAGCCCGCTGCAACGCCTGCTTTAATCGCACCAGCACTAAAGTCCACCCCAAAAAATGGAATCGCAATTAACAACGTTCCGATACCAGCGGCAACAATTACAGGGAGTACCTTCCAGATTGAGCCGCGGCGAGTCGCAAGACCACCCCAAAAATCAGCAACGCCATAACTAACGGCGCAAATAAGAGCTAGCAGAAGTGCAGACATGTCGAGTTATTGTCCTAACAGTTTTGAAACAACGCCAGCAAGTTTCGAAGGTCTTCCAGACTTATCTTCAGAGTGGTCCGCTCGAGTCATCACTTGTAATCCAGCGTTTGCCCCAATCCAGCGAAGTGGCTCAACTTCCCAATTTGGCGACTTGTGATTTACCCATGGCAATTTCGTGATGGCGGTATCCTGACTTGTTATTAAGTCAGCTAATGTTCGACCCGAAAGATTTGAAGTTCCAACACCATCACCAACGTAACCGCCAGCCCAAGCAAGGCCAGTGTCGCGATCAAGTCCGGCCGAAGCCATCCAGTCGCGCGCCACTCCAAGTGGTCCACCCCAAGTGTGTGTCACCGTTGCGCCAGCCACGGCTGGAAAGATTTCGGCAAGTACTCCCAACAGGGCAGGATGAACTTTTTCATGCTGGTCGTACTCATCTTTGATTGTTGAGCCAAAGTGATACGGCGCGCCGCGACCACCAAAAGCAAACCGGTTATCAGCAGTACGTTGTCCGTAAATGATTAAGTTTCGAAAATCACTAAACGTTTCGCGCTGAGCAAGTCCTATTTGATCCCATACTTGATCACTCAGTGGCTCGGTTGCCATCATGAGGGAATAAATTGGAACAATTTTACGCTTCTGACCAGCAAGAGATCTTGTGTAGCCTTCAGTCGCGCGCACTATGTAACGCGCCCTAACTACTCCGTTAGTAGTTGTTACAGCGCCTTGCTCTATTTGAGTAGCTGCAGTGTGTTCATAAATTGTGGCGCCAAGTTTTTCAACTAAGTTAGCCAGCGAGCGAACTAGCTTGGCTGGATTGATTGCGCCTACATGAGGTGTGTAAGTGGCGCCAAATAAATTAGTTGCGTTAGCGCGCTCCTTAGCTTCGCCGGCGCTTAATAGTGCGTAGTGACTAGCGTTATAACCCCACTGTTCCCAATGCTGAATATATTCTTGAGCTCGCTGCCATTGCAAGGGAGTGCGAGCAAACGTAATAGTGCCACCTCGCTGCCATTCACATTCCAGTCCTTCGCTTCGAACTACGTTCTCAACTTCAGTGACGGTGTCATGCATGGCATCTTGCATTGCCCGAGCAGCAGCCCTGCCATGAACTCGGCCCAGTTTGTCGATTTCGGTGGGGAAGTAAGCCGAACACCAGCCACCGTTTCGGCCAGAGGCACCGTAACCTGCAACTTCTGCTTCCAAAATTGCAATGTTCAAATTCGGATCCTGCTTGAGCAAGTAATAAGCAGTCCATAGCCCGGTGTACCCCGCACCAATTATTGCCACATCAACATCAATATCAGAATGCAGTGCATAACGAGTTGAGGTCGCAAGTTCCTCGGGCAAGGTGTTCCACCAAAGTGACTTTGCGCGGTAATCGGTCATTTCAGCGACTCCAACCCTTGATGTATTCCGGAACTGGCAGACCCTTTTCCAGCGTCAATGGATCTGGAACTGGTTCGCCCAGAACTTCTTTAAGCGGAACATAGCCCGCCCAGATGTTTGAATAAATGGGATCAACTAAGTCATCCGGATCATCTTCGGAAAAATTTTCACTTACCTTGCAGGAAACCTCAGTAAGCGGCAGCGCCAACATCAATGTGGCTTTAGATTC
>JBDNJO010000047.1:0-8803 GCA_041687715.1 Candidatus Nanopelagicales bacterium | reverse complement strand
GTGGCAAGTGCCGCGCGTTGGTAACCGTTGGCAACCGACAAGAAATATGAATAAGCAAAGAACGCACCAGCGCCGACCAACACGATGCTGGTAGCTAAGCCATCTAAACCATCGACCATGTTCACGGCATTAATGCTGACTAAGACCACAAGCACAGTTAGTAACACCGAGGTTGTCGGATCCAAAATAAAGGTTCCTCGAATTGGAAGCCAAACAAGAGTTACACCCTGCATGGCCATTGCGCCAGCTGCCAAGATTTGTCCAACGAGTTTTGTGGGCGCATCTAATCCGTACTTGTCATCAAGTACGCCAAGCGCAACAATGATCAGACTTCCGGTGATCAGGGCATATATTTGACGGCGATCGTTAAAGATCGTAGACATCAATGGGAGTTGGCTAGCCAAAATTATTGCTACGCCAAGTCCCATTAGCATCGCTAGCCCACCCCAGCGCGGCGTTGGATACATGTGAACGTCGCGGTCACGTACATCAGCCATCGCACCGAAGCGAATAGCCATTGCCCGCGCAAGTGGAGTCAATAGATATGTCACTGCTGCAGCTGCAGCCAGACACAGTAAATACTCGCGCATAGGGAAAGGTTACCCTGCGCGATTATTTAGGGACGTGGGTAAGCGGGGAACTTCGCTGTTAGTTCAACAACTTCAGCCTTAATTTCAGCGTGAACTGCTGGATCTTGCGACTTGACCGCGCGGCCAATCATTTTGGCGATTACCGCCATTTCTGGCACACCCATACCCTGCGTGGTGATCGAAGGCGCTCCTACTCGAATACCAGAAGTAACTGCTGCCGGCTTTGGATCGTATGGAATTGAATTCTTATTCAAGACAATTCCTGAATCACCTGCTCGTTGCTCAGCGTCTCGTCCATCAACGTCGATTCCCTGCAAATCAATAAGTGCTAAGTGGGTATCGGTGCCACCAGTTACTGGGCGCATACCTTCAGCAGCAAGTCCTGCCGTAAGTGCCTGGGCATTTACGATTACATCTTTTGCATACTTCTGATATTCTGCCGTGGCGCATTCTTTGAGTGCTACTGCCTTTGCCGCAATTACATGCATCATTGGCCCACCCTGCATCATTGGGAAAACTGCCTTGTCAATTGCTGCGGCGTGCTGTTCTTTACAAAGGATCATGCCCGAACGTGGTCCACGCAAAACTTTATGGGTTGTGAATGAAACAACATCTGCATGTGGAACTGGTGATGGAATAGCTTTACCAGCAACCAATCCAATGAAGTGCGCTGCGTCAACGTGCATGATTGCGCCAACTTCATCAGCAATTTCGCGAATCGCTTTGAAGTCAATCAAGCGTGGGATTGCTGAACCACCAGCAATAATCATTTTTGGTTTGTGTTCCCGGGCTAAGTCGCGGATTTGGTCATAATCAATATCTTCAGTGCCTTCTGCAACACCGTAATGAATTGGGTTAAACCATTTTCCAGAGTAGGAAACTTTGGCGCCGTGAGTTAAGTGACCACCATGTGGCAAGGCCATTGATAGGTAGGTATCACCTGGCTGCAAAAATGCGCCAAAAATTGCGATGTTCGCACTTGCGCCCGAGTGTGGTTGCAAGTTTGCATGGTCTGCACCAAATAATGACTTTGCGCGCTCAATGCCAATGGTCTCTGCGACATCGACAACTTCGCAGCCGCCGTAATAACGCTTGCCTGGATATCCTTCGGCATATTTATTGCTAAGTGTTGAGCCAAGCGCAGTTAATACTGCAGGTGAGGTGTAATTTTCTGAAGCAATTAATTGAATTCCAGTTCGCAGTCGCGCAAGTTCATCAAGTAAAACTTTTGCAATCTCTGGGTCCGTTGAATTCAATTCATCGAAGTCTGATCCGAAAAATGTGTCGCTCATATTTAGTCACCTTTGGTACTCGAAGCGCCGGTGCGCAAGCCACAAGTCTAAAGGCTGGACTACCTGGATGCAGAAGCGTCGATAACAGATGGCATAGCCTCGCGGATTTGTGCCAGCGTTAAGGATCCTTGCCTTATCAAGCGGATATCTGGCGTTGTGGCATCAATGACCGTTGAAATTTGCCCAGTTAACTGCCCGCCGTCTAAATAGACATCAACCAATTCGCCCAGAGCGCCTTGGGCTTGTTCCACATTCTGGATCGCAGCCGCGCCAGCAAGCTGCGCGCCCGTCATCACCGTTGGTCCAATCTGACTTAATACCGCCAGAGCGACCTCATGATGTGGAACCCGAACTGCGAGCGCAGTTCCAGGCTGGCCTAAATTCCAAGAAAGTGAATCTTGCGCAACGGTCAAAATAGTTAATGAGCCGGGCCAAAATGCACAAGCTAAATCATTCGCAGAAACTGAAAAATTTGCAACGCCGCGAATGGTTTCAAGTGAGCCAGCGGCAACTGGTAAGGCGAGATCGGAAGTTTGTTTTTTTGCCATTCGCAATTTCGTAATTGCTGCTGAATTGAACGCATCACAAATCACAGCATATGAAGTATCGGTTGGTATCACGGCCAAGCCACCATTTTTTACGGCAGCAACAGCTGCATCAACTGCTGCCACAACTTGCGATGCTGAGGCGGAACTGGTCGCACTTAAAACTTCTGACACAGTTCTATCCTCCAGTATTCTGGGGAATTACCGGCGCCTGCGTCCGTAAGGCAGTCGTAAAACGCGGAAGATCGTTGTAGTCATTGTTGTCCTTTATTTGTGACCAAAGACCGCTCATTTCCTTGAGCAAACTTGGCACACTCTCCCCTTGCACGTCAGCATGCTCCATCCCAAAAAAACCACCAGGAGCAAGTGCATCACTTGCCACTAGAACAATTTCGCGCGCTGCATCTAAGCCATCATCGCCACTAAACAATGCAATAGCTGGATCATGATCTCGAGCTTCTGGGTCACGAGGAATCATGGCGTTGGGGATGTACGGCGGATTGGAAACAACTGCAGAAAATTTTCCAGCGAATTTAGTAAGTAAGTCTCGATCTCCAGCATTGCCGCGATGAACAATTACGTGTGAACCTGCGGCCTCAAGTTGGGCTGCATGATCAATCACATTATGCGTCAGCCATTTAATGGCATCATCGGAAAGTTCAACCGCGTGCACAGTAGTTTCTGGAACTTCAAGTGCAAGCGAGAGCGCGATTGCGCCACTTCCAGCACATAAATCAGCTGCAAGTTTTGGCCCAGAAAAAGTTTTTAAGTGCACAATTGCAGTCTCAACTAATAATTCTGTTTCTGGTCGAGGCACAAAAACTCCTGGTCCAACTGCAAGTGAAAGGTGACGAAAGTGCGCCACACCAGTTAAGTGTTGCAGCGGGACACGATTCGCTCGCCTAGCAACTAGTGCCTCAAAATCAAACTCTTGCTCCGCAGTTGCTGAACTTACGGTTAGCAACTGCGAACGTTCCACACCAAGCGTGTGCGCCAAAAGTAATTCAGCATCAACCCGTGGACTTGAGACACCTGCTTGTTCTAGCAACTTGGTTGCTGAGTCAATAAGTGCAGTAATGGCAGTCATAGCTGATTAATCGCCGAACGTTGCCAAGCGCTCTTTTGTGTCTGCTTCGATACAGGCACCAATCACAGGATCTAAGTCGCCATTCATCACGGCGTCTAAGTTATTGCTTTTGAAACCGACGCGATGATCCGCAAGTCGGTTCTCTGGAAAATTATATGTGCGAATTCGTTCCGAACGATCAACGGTTCGTACTTGGCTCTTTCGAACATCTGAGGCTGCGGCATTTGCCGCATCTTGCGCTGCAGCCAACATTCTGGCCCGCAGGATTCGCATAGCAGATTCTTTATTTTGAAGTTGTGACTTTTCGTTCTGACACGAAACAACAATTCCAGTTGGCATGTGAGTAATACGAACGGCCGAATCAGTCGTATTAACACTTTGCCCGCCAGGTCCAGAAGATCTAAATACGTCAATGCGTAAATCATTTGGATCAATAGTCACGTCAACTTCTTCAGCTTCAGGAAGAACCAAAACACCAGCAGCCGAAGTGTGAATTCGTCCCTGCGATTCGGTTACTGGAACTCGCTGCACTCGGTGAACGCCGCCTTCGAATTTGAGATTTGCAAACGGTGCATCTTCGGGTGGAACTACACCTTTTGACTTAACCGCTATCGCAATATCTTTATAGCCGCCCATGTCCGATTCTTCAGCTTCTAAAACTTGAGTGGCCCAACCACGCTTTTCGGCGTACTTCAAATACATGCGCATTAAATCGCCAGCAAACAAAGCTGATTCTTCACCACCAGCTCCAGCTTTAATTTCAAGAATTACATCATTTCCATCCATTGGATCACGTGGAATCAACATCTCTTGAAGTTTTTCAGCGGCAAGATCTCGCGCAATTACCATTTGTTCGGCTTCGGCTAAGAATGCGGCATCTTCTTCGCCCATTTCGCGCGCAGCTTTTTCATCGTCAAGTAATTGCAAGTACTCTCGATACTTGGCAACGACCGGCTTTAATTCGGCGTGACGCTTTCCAATTCGCCTGGCTTCATTTGGATCACTATGTGTTGCAGGGTCGCTAAGTTTAGTTTCGAGGTCAGTTAGTTCAGTAACGATTGCCTCGACTTTGTTGAAGTCTTGCGCCATCAGGATTCCTTAGCTAGTAATAAATTAAATCGATATAAAAAATGAGGCGTTGTCATCATCCGAAGACGACGACAACACCTCATTTGAAAAGCTAGGACTGCTTACCGAAGCGCTTCTCGAACTTTGCTACGCGGCCACCGGTATCAAGAATCTTTTGCTTGCCCGTGTAAAACGGATGGCAAGCGCTGCACACGTCGGCGTGAATTGTGCCACTCTTTTGGGTGCTGCGCGTGGTGAATGTGTTTCCGCAACCGCAGCTAACTGCAGTTTCTAGGTACTCTGGGTGAATTCCAGTCTGCACGACTTACTCCTTATTAATACTGTGATCGGGTCGTAGGCTCGGATGAGATACGTGAACCGACTAACCCCTTGATTCTGCCAGTTTTTGGGTATTCCTACAAAACGCCCAGAAATGCTTTGGGTTATTGGCGCGGGAAAGCACGGCAATATCCCAGGCGTCGCTTACCCACGGAAGGCAATAACCTAGAAAACATGTTCACTCGCGCTGATGCCCAAGCTCTGGACGCTGCCGATCCATTAGCCAAGTTCCGCTCTGAGTTTGTGATCCAAGATCCAGATGTTTGCTACCTCGATGGAAATTCTCTTGGGAGGTTGCCCAAGAAAACAGTTGAGACGATTAATGACTTTTTGGTTAATGGCTGGGGCTCCAAAATGGTGGATGGCTGGTCTGAATGGATTGATAAAGCAGAGTCCACCGGTGACCTCATTGGTCGAGCTGCCTTAGGCGCTGCGCCTGGGCAAACACTTGCGATGGACACAACGAGCGTTAATTTTTATCGGCTCGTTCGCGCCGCGATATCGGCTCGACCTAGACGCCGCACAATAATTACGGATGAAGCAAACTTCCCTACTGATCGATACATCATGCAAGGCATTGCAGATGAACTGGATTTAAATCTGGTAGTTATCCCTAATGAGCTAAGTGAATTACGAGACGGTGAGTCATTTAGTAACGAACTCGTCACACCAGAAATCTTAGAACCATACCTAAATGATGATGTTGCGATTGTCACCCTTTCAGTAGTTGCATATCGCTCTGGCGCACTTCATGCCATCAAGGAACTGACTGAATTAGTTCGATCACATGGCGCACTTATGATTTGGGATGCTAGTCACGCAGTTGGCGCAGTGGATATGCAATTTGATCGCGATGGAGTCGATCTAGCAGTTGGTTGCACGTATAAGTACGGTAATTCTGGACCCGGCTCGCCTGCGTGGTTGTATGTTAGTAAAAAAATTCAAGCCCAATTACAAATGCCAATTCAAGGCTGGTTTGCTCAACGGGATCAATTTTTGATGGGTTCAAAATTTGATCAAATTGAAGGCATGCGCGGCTTTCAAATTGCCTCACCTTCCATTATTGGTTTGCTCTGTATTGATGAAGGTTTTTCCCTCATTGAACGAGCGTCAATTGCCGCTATCAACGCCAAGGCTTCTCGCGGCACGGACATGATGATTAAACTTTACGATCAATGGCTCGCCAAATTGGGTTACGAACTAATCACTCCACGTGATTCAAAACTGCGCGGTGGCCATGTGACTCTTTACCATTCGGATGCTAGCCAAATTGCGCGCGGATTACGGGATCACAAAAAAGTTATTCCTGATTACCGCGCACCAAATAGTATCCGCGTCGCCATTTCCCCACTTGCAACTACTTATTGTGAAGTTTTTGATGGTTTTGAACGAATTAAGGATTACACCAAATCTGGCAATTACAAACAAATTGAGGTCAGCAGTATCAAGGTTACGTAATTAATGCACCTGCCAAGGTCTAGTGTGAAGACATGAGCAACCAAATTGAAACCAACATAACCATCGATTACGGAATTCGTGATCGGCTCTCCGTTGCGCTGCGAATCTTTCTCGTAGTACCGATTTTAATATTCGCTTCGGCATTTTCTGCCTGGTCAAGTTCGTCGGAAGCATCGTCTTTCACTTCTGGTTTGCTTGTCTTGCCAGTAATACTCGCTCTATTGTTCCGAGGAATTTATCCTTCGTATGTACTTTCGTTCAATAAAGCCCTTTTAGCTTTGACTACCCGAGTTGGTGCTTACGCGTTATTACTCCACGACACTTACCCATCGATCGAAGAAAGTGAACTAGTAAAAGTCAGCTTCCCAGAAATCGAAGGTGGCGCAAAACTGAATCGCTACTTGCCACTTGTTAAATGGTTTTTAGCTATCCCACTTTTTCTAGTTGGAATTGTTTACACGCTTTATGGTTTAGCTGTCCTGCTTTTCGCTTGGATTAGCATTCTTGCTACTGGAAAATTGCCCGAAAAGTGTGGAAACGTTCTGCTTGGATTAATCAGGTTCTGGAATCGGATTTACGGTTACGCAATTGTGCTAGTAACGGATGAGTATCCGAGCTTCTCACTTTAGTTTTTAATCAACTGAGCAAGATCCCTTAGGTCGAAACAAACATCAATTCCGAGTGCTTGCAGGTTTTCGGTCACATCAACTGGCATATCTTGACCTTCAATTTCCTGGTTTAGCCGACCACCAAAAATCACTTGAACATCAAGGCTGCGGCTAGCTAGCTCTGCCAATAACTTCTCGGCATAACTAAGGGCCATGCCGTTATGTGTTGAAACTAGAATTGCAGTTGCTTGTTCCTGCAGAGCAAGCTCAGCTAACTCATCAGGATCAATGCCGACTGTTCCAATTACAGGTTTTATGTCCAAGCTTTCAACGGCGTCAATTACTAGGCGCATACCTATTTCATGCACATCACTTGAGGCAATGACGGGTTTATGTGACTTGTTCAAAACCCATTTTGCTGGACGAACTGATTTGCGAATTTTCGCTCGTTCATTTAAAAAATCTTTTAAGACATCAGTTGGCACCAATGGCTCGTACCCATCAAATAGTGGATCTTCAGTAGGAGTGCCTACTCCAAATCGCCGCTCTATCCCACTGGGTCCAAGACGGCGAACGGCAACTAACAACTGCAGTGGGTCTCGAACATCGACTCCAGCTTCTGCTAATCCATTTACTAGATTTTCAAAAAATCGGTTTCCATTTTTTATCAGCGCTTTGCTTTGAAATTCAAGTTGCTCCCAATTAGTTGTTTGATAAATAGCTTCAACTTTCTCCTTGGTGTGATGTGCAATAGTTTGGACATCAAGGATCTCTTCTGGTGTTGGAACTCGAATTGCCTCTGTTACAGGTACGGGCATTATCGATGACCCAGCCCTTAAGTGCCGATCTGCCAACATCATGTAGAGCACGTCAATACCTAGCACGCCATAGTTGCTTTCAATGTTTTCGGTATAGCGAGTGGTGTTTCCAAAGTAAAAGGATGAGCAAACCCCAGCAGGTCGAAGTGACTCTACCGCCATAGTGACAATTGTTTTTGTTATTGGGTCATGAGTGAGCCCCCCATATGCATGGGCTAACTTGGCGCCAATTAGGTCCTCAATCAAATAGCGTTCAAATTTTGCCCATCCAAGGTATGAACTGTAATCGCCAAATTGTGCTGGAAATCCATCGTCTAGATAAGAATGAACAACCGAGCCGCAGCAGCCTTGCTTGCCATTAGACCTAGCGCCTTAACGACTTCACTCATTTGAGCTACATCGTCACCGGGCCAGCCTGGATACTTCCAGGCAAACTGGGAAAGATTTCCAATGTAGTTAACTCCCGCTTCAAGTGCTCGGCGAGTGTTATCCAAGGATGAAGGAGAACCGATCATCATGTCACCCATGTGCGGCTGGATTTGAACGGACTGGGCAACCTCTAGCCATTCCTGGTCGGAATTTAACATTGGACCAGTTTCCTTAATCGCCGAAGCTCGCATTGCTTCCGGTAGGCCCATTCTTCGATCAAGCGCGATTATGAATCGGTCAACGTAGAAGCCGCGCTCAGCAGATTCTTGTTGGATGTAACTTAATCCTTTTTTGGTTTCGGGCCAATCCGTTAACCCGATCGTTAAGGCAGTCATAATTCTGCCTTCGTTTGCCATTTTTAGTTTGTATTCAAGCTCTGATTTAACTCCGTGAAACTTACAAAAATTACTTACACCCATAGTAGTTTGGCGACCAAGTTCGCGCCCTTGAGTTACCAGGTCGTTGCCTCTGGGCATTTCCTTTGGGATCAAATCTTTGGTCAAAATCTTCATGAATCACCCCTTACGGCAAGTATGTATTATCAGCCGCCAAAGTGTGTAGGGCATTTG
>JBDNJO010000046.1:0-3024 GCA_041687715.1 Candidatus Nanopelagicales bacterium | reverse complement strand
GCAATATTTACTCTGCGGGAACTAGATACCCGCAATAAAATCTTCTACTTCTTGACGGCACTTAGTATCGTCATACTGAACTGGCGGGCTCTTCATAAAGTAACTCGATGCACTCAAAATTGGTCCACCAATGCCACGATCTAGCGCAATCTTGCAAGCACGAATCGCATCAATGATTACGCCAGCTGAGTTAGGTGAGTCCCAAACTTCAAGTTTGTATTCCAAACTCAATGGCACATCACCAAACGCGCGACCTTCAAGTCGAACAAAAGCCCATTTGCGATCATCTAGCCATGCGACGTAGTCACTTGGACCAATGTGCACATTGCGAGGGTCAATCTTTTCGCGCAACTGGGAAGTAACAGCCTGAGTCTTAGAGATTTTCTTTGACTCCAAACGATCGCGTTCCAACATATTCATGAAGTCCATATTGCCGCCAACGTTTAGTTGATACGTGCGATCAACTGTCACGCCACGATCTTCAAATAACTTGGCAAGAACTCGGTGCGTAATTGTTGCGCCGACCTGACTCTTGATGTCATCGCCAACAATTGGAACACCAGCAGCAGTGAACTTGTCAGCCCATTCCTTAGTGCCAGCAATGAAAACTGGAAGTGCATTAACAAAGCCGGCGCCAGCGTCAATTGCACACTGGGCATAAAACTTTGCTGCCTCTTCTGATCCAACCGGCAAGTAACAAACAAGCACATCGACTTTTGCATCTTTAAGAGCCTGCACAACATCAACTGGTGCATCATCAGATTCCACGACCATGTCACGGTAGTACTTACCAAGACCGTCATAGGTGTGACCACGTAAAACTGTAATGCCAGTTAATGGCACTTCGGAGAATTTAATCGTGTTGTTTTCACTTGCAAATATTGCAGCAGAGAGATCTTCGCCAACTTTCTTAGCATCGACGTCAAATGCAGCAACGAAATTCACATCGCGGACGTGATAGTCCCCGAATTGAACGTGCATAAGTCCGGGAACTTGTGCTTTTGGATCAGCGTCTTTGTAATACTCAACGCCTTGTACCAACGATGATGCGCAGTTTCCTACGCCAACAATCGCTACTCTAACTTCACTCACTGTATGCCTCCTAGTTGTCAGTGAATATTTTTCTTGCAGTCTTACGTCTTACTTGTTGTTACCTTGCGCAGAATCAGAGTCACCACTTGTTGCGGTACGACCTGATTGTTCGCGCGAGATAAGTTCATTGAGCCAGCGCACTTCACGTTCCAGTGCTTCTAAACCATGTTGTTGAAGTTCTAGAGTGTATGAATCTAAGCGCTCGCGTCCCTTGGATAAATTGGCTTGCAAATTAGCGAGGCGATCTTCTAGCCTGCTACGTCGACCCTGCAAAATATGGATTCGGGTGTTAACTTCAGTTTGACCAAATAGCGACATGCGAATTGCAAAAGTGTCGTCATCCCATGCACCCGGCCCACTATCCGCTACGAGTGAGTTGAAGTACGCAACTCCTTCGGGAGTTAACGCGTAGGTAATTCGGGTTCGCTTTGGGTATTTACCGGTGCCGACTTCATCCTGTTCAGCTAGCAAGCCGCGGGCAACAAGATTTTTTAAAGTTGGGTAAAGCGCGCCATAAGAAATGGTGCTAAAAAGTCCTAGAACTGAAATTAGGCGCCTGCGAAGTTCATAACCATGTTGTGGTGTTTCTGCCAAAACCCCTAGGATCGCCAGCTCTAACGCAGCAGATCTTTTGGCCATAACGCAAGAACCCCAACAACTAGGAAAAATAGATGTATCGAATTGATACATCTAAAGGATACAGTCCACAAAGGAGAAGGCGATACCAGGGGGAACATGTCACAAAATCAGCGCCAGAGCATGGCTTTAAATGGGATTAAGGTGGTCAAATGAGCCGGCCAGGATCCCACCAAAGTATTTCGGGAATCCGGGCTAGTTCAACGAGTGCCAAACCGCCAAATCCAATCGCACACCCAGCAGAAGATATTGCAGACCCGGTGCGCCCCCGCCAAATTTTGGATTATGTTCTGGCTCGTCGAGCAGTTCTAGAGCAAATAAAGCACGACGCGCTATTGCGCGAGCAGGTATGCGATGCTGATCCGTATTTAATTAGGGCTGCCAAGAATCATGGCGAAACGACAGAGCGCACTTGCCCTATGTGCGCCAAGAGCGAACTAGTTCACGTCAATTACACATTTGGCGACGACCTAGGTTATCTATCGGGCCGTGTTAAATCTTCAACTGAGCTAAAACAAATGGCCTATGAGTATGGACATTTTCGAGTTTATGTAGTGGAAGCTTGCACCTCATGTGGTTGGAATCACTTGCACATGTCATATGTATTAGGTGATGGCTCGCCCCGCACTCCACCACGTGAGCCTAGGGATGTGTTGAAATAGGTTAGTGGCAACTAAAAAGCGCAAACCTAAAAGAAAACTTTGGCGCATCCTGCCATCAATTCGTCAATTATTTTTTGTTGGTTTAGTTGCATTCGGAGTAGGTGTTCTGGCACTTTCATTCTCAGTACGAGTAACAGCTGTGCCAGCACCAAGTGAAATATCTGTTGCGCAAACTTCGATTCTTTATTACGACGATGGCGTTACTGAACTGGGTCGACTTGGCGAAGCTAATCGAGTTTCGGTTGAAATGGCGCAGATTCCATTATTGGCACAACAGGCAATCTTGGCTGCAGAAGATCGAGATTTCTATAACCATGGCGGCTTTTCGATTCGTGGAATCTCCCGCGCAATCTACACAAACTTGACGGGAGCATCTGGCGCTGGTGGTGGCTCGACTATCACGCAGCAATATGCAAAGAATGCCTACTTAACTCAAGAGCGAACGTTAGCTAGAAAGTATCGAGAACTTGTGCTCTCGATAAAACTTGAAACTATAGTTGCTAAAGATCAAATTTTAAATGATTATCTGAACACTATTTATTTTGGTCGTGGGTCATATGGAATTGCTACTGCTGCTAATCAATACTTTGATAAAAACGTTGTGGAATTAAACCTTGCTGAATCTGCTCTGCTC
>JBDNJO010000045.1:0-9835 GCA_041687715.1 Candidatus Nanopelagicales bacterium | reverse complement strand
GACTCTCGGTATGGTCCTGCCATTTCATCTGGCAACACAGATTCAAAAACACTCAGGGCTTGGCCAAGTTTCATGGCTCCACCTTTGAGCTCGCCAAGCACGTTAAAAATTTGCTCCGCAGTTTTCGCTTGTGTCATTGCAGTGACATCTTCGGCCGACATGCCGCCGATGCGCCTACCAAGACCAAGTGCGCGTCGCCCAACGTGACGCAGTGGCAGCGCGGCCATTCGGGCGCTGCGATTCAGGCCACTTTGGGAAATTTCGCTCACCCTTAATTGTCAGCCAGATAAGTCCAGGCGGCATCCGCAGGTGGGGTGAAAGTAGGTGGGATACGTCTCATCCTGATCGGGCAATAGTCCCAATTGCATCAAATGGGAGGCAGGACTCTTATCCCTGTCAGTTAAGTCTTGATCAACCCAGTCGTTGATAGCCGATTGAATTAGCAGCGCGGTTCGGATGATTAGTCCAATTGGCGCGGTATCAATTGCGCTATGAGCGGCTACTTGAAGCTCTATCCGTGGCCAAGCGGGGTCTAGATCGCATCGGTGCAGGTGCAGGCACCTCAGGCAGGGCGCAATCCCAGGGGTGATAACTGAACTAACAATGCCGGCGCTGGAACTTGTTGCGGCGAATAGGTAGGAAATATCTTTGGCTGTAAATGAGTCAGCGCTTGTGGCATCAATCCAAGGGAAATTTGCTCGTTGATCAGGAAGCAGAATTTCGATTCTTCGCTGAGCTTGAAAGCGTAAAGAATTCTTGTGGGATGATGCGCCCCGAATCATTCGCTCCATCAAATTTCGCGCAGTGTGATCGCGCCTATTTCCAATGTCTACTCGTGAAGCGCCCCAAGGAGTGAGGTCATCTTCTCTTACTAATTGGGAATCATGCACCGTAATGTTTGGGTATCCCGAACTCACCAGCAATAAGCCCAAAGTTGTACCTAGTCGCCCAGCGCCATGAATTGCAATCTCACATCCGATTCGCTGCTTCATAGCTTGATGACTTCCAGCGGTTTCCCGATTTAGATTCAAGCGCTGAATGCCAGTGACTGGATTTTTATCATCATAAGTTTGGGTTGTGGGGCCAGAAGTTAGTAGTCCTAAGTTTGCGAGTTGGATAATCAGGCTCTTTCCAGAACTTTCAGTAAATCCAGTTTGATTTAATTTCTGACAGATTTGCGCAACAGAATTATTTCCAGAAAGTAACTGAAATATTTGTTTGCCAATTTGGGTATCTAGAATTATTGCCGAATTGGGATTTATTCCAATCTGAATTTGAGACTCATTACGCCGAAAGAAGTGCACACCTGGTGCTAATTGTGGATTTGAAAGTGTCATGTCCGAAGTTTCGTAAACTGGGCCTGTGTATCAAGCAAACCGTCCACATTAACCATGTGCTACTTCGCAAAAATCTGCTGGTTTATAGCAACGCTTTCCTTGAAAATTTCCTCGTAAAGTTGCTCCGACGTACTTGCCGGAGCTGGGGATAGATTTATTTTTTTCACACAGGTCGTGGACAAAGTTTTACCTGATAAAGGTGGGTATTCACGGAGTCACAAGCAAATTATCCCCAACTTGTTCACCTGTAATCCCCAGCCAAAGTGGCATATGTCCCCAGTTCATCCCCAACTTTGTCCACAGCAATTTTGATGAGTTGTTGAGTTACGTTGCGCGAGTGCGCCATTTACCCGTAGGTTTTCGCGTGTTGAAGCTCTCGAGATAACGAGCCGACATTCGCAAGGGGAAGGCGAATGGTTGCGCACGCGGCTCGAGAGCCTCAACTTTTTTATGGGCATGCTGAGTTACCCTGAGATACATGTCCGCTTCCAATCAGCCCTCGTTATTTGATGCTGAATCCTTCGTCACCGAGCCTGGCGCTGCTGAGCCAGTTCAATTTGTATACCAGCGCACTGATTTAACAAAAGTTGAAGTTCGTAGAAGCAAGCGGGCAAAGCGAAACGTCACTGCATATCGAGATAACGAAAAAACGGTAGTTACAGTGCCAACTCGAATGGCAAAACGAGATATCCCTGCTTACGTAAACGAGCTGGTAACCCGTCTTGATGATCGTGATGAGCGATCCACTTCGCAAGCCTTACTTGAACAGCGTGCGCGACGACTGTCTAAAAAATATCTTGCGCAAGATTTGTTTGAAACTCATGAAGTTCCAGTCTCAATTCGTTGGGTCACCAATCAAAATGCTCGATGGGGATCATGCACTCCAGGTGAAGGAACCATACGGCTATCTCATCGCATGATTCGCATGCCAGCATTTGTGATCGACTCCGTCATCGTGCATGAGTTGATTCATTTATTGATCGCAGATCACAGTGAAGCCTTTTATGCGCTTATGGCTAAGTATCCAGAGCACGAAAAAGCCAAGGCATATCTGGATGGTTATGCGCATGCGCAGCAGAATTACTCGCCAGAATAAATGGTCACTGCTAATTTAACTTGATTAAGAATCTGATTCTGGATCATTTTTATCGGCCTCAATAGCCTTATTAAGTTCAGCCATCAAATCTTCGCTGCCCGTTGCTAAGAATGCATCGATGTCATCTATGTCGCTATCACGGGGAAGTAAGTCCGGATGAGACCAGAGTGCGTCTCGGGCAGCAATGCCTTGGGTATCCGCCAACCGTTGCCAAAGCGCAGCGGCTTCGCGCATGCGTCTTGGCCGCATTTCCAAACCTATGAGTCCACCTAAAACTTTCTCTGCAGGCCCACCAGTAGCTCGGCGCCGGCGAAATACTTCTTCCAAAGCACTGGCTGCTGGAAGTCGAGTTCCCGCAGCTTGGGTAACAACTACATTCACCCAACCCTCGATGAGTGCCAGCAAAAGCTCAATGCGAGTCAGCGCAGCAATTTGCGCGGGAGTCTTAGTTGGTTCAAACAGCGAAGAGGCCATCATGCTGTTGATGCTCTCTGGATTCGTGGGATCAATTTGCGTCATAGCCTGTTCGATGGCTGAAGTATCTATTTGCACACCACGTGCATAATCACTTATCGCAGCAAGCAGTTGCGATTGAATCCACGGCGCTGCGGAAAATAGTCTTTGATGTGCGAGTTCCCGAAGCGTTACGTAAAGTCGGGCATCTGACTCATCAATGGATAAACCTTTAATGAAGGTATCGACATTAGTTACAACCAAACCAGGCTTGCCGCCAGAAGCAAGTGGGATACCGACATCGGAGTTACTCAAAACCTCGGTCGTCATTTGCCCAAGTGCTTGACCAAACTGGGTACCGAACATGGTGGCGCCCATGGATTTCGCCATAGCCATTAGTGGACCAGTTATGGCAGCAAAGTCTGGTGAAGCTAAAGTTTCGCGCAAATTCTCAGCGACTTCAGGTGGCAAGCTCGCAAGTAGCTCTTCGGGGAAAGTTACTGCGCCAGCCTCGTTGCCAGAGGGCAACATCCCAGTCATGGCGCCGGCTACACCATCTGCAACTGGCTGAACCATAACTTTCCAAGAATCAAATGAATTAGCTAGCCACTGTGTTCGGGTAACGGTAGCTATGGTGTGCCCAACACTTGGTAACGCAGTCACTTCATTTAGCCATAGGTCAGCAAGATCAGCTGCAACCCGTAATCGCTCTTGATCAGTTGCTGTGATTTCTGGATCTCCGGAACTTTTTAAAACCTGATCTGCAGCGGAGTGCGCGCTCGTCCAATTGACTGAACCACCTGATGGATCGCCGCCATTGCGCAACATACGTCCCATGTTTTCCAGCATGCTGGCAAGCTCATTGTTGTCATCGCTGCCGGGTGAAAATCCAAACGGAATACTCATTTTGCCCACTCTTGTTTTACTTTGTGATTTTAAGGTTATGCCCATCACAGGGATTCGTTAAGCATTTTTGATCTAGCCCTGGGCGAACAACCAATAATCATTAGTAACGTACGCTTGAATCCTCAAGGTTTTTAGCAGTAACTAACCAAGGATGGCCTAGCAAATGCGGATGCGATTAAAACCCAAGCTATCTTGGACTCTTTTGATTTTGCTTGGGATCGCAATGTTTATCCCCGTTCCATACGTATTAACCACCCCTGGCCCCGTTTTTAACACGATAGGCAAGGTGAGCGACATTGAGTTGATTTCAATCTCCGGAACCGAAATTTTTCCAACGCAAGGCGAATTAAACATGACCACAGTTCGTGAAACTGGGGGACCTCAAGATGGTGTGGATATATTCCAAGCCATCTGGGGCTGGCTAGATCCAGATAGCCGCGTTGTGCCTCGTGATTTCATTTACCCAGAGGATGAAACCGAAGAAGAGAATACTGCCCGGAATGCGGAAGCTTTTAGCACTTCGCAAAGTTACGCCATCTCAGCCGCTATGAATTTTCTAGGAAAACCAGTGCTGGAAACAATCGTTGTTACAAGTGTTGGAGTTGGCGCTCCAGCATTGGACAAACTTCGCGCTGGTGATGAAATTGTTTCTGTTGATAAACAAGTAATGACTTCGCCAGAGCAAGTTGTTACTGCTGTGCGAGCTAAACCCATAGGCACAGATTTGGTATTTGTGGTTATTCGCGAAGGCACCGAGCTGACGCAGATCGTTACTTCGGTGCCAAAAGAAGATGACCCAGGCACCGATGAGGATGAATCAAAAATTCCTTACATTGGAATAGGAATTGACGTAAATTACAAGGCGCTGTTTCCGATCGAGTTTGGCGTCTCAGGCGTTGGTGGTCCAAGCGCGGGATCCATGTTCGCAATTGGCATCATCGACAAGTTAACGCCTGGCGCATTAACTGAAGGAAAAATTATCGCGGGAACTGGAACTATTGATCCAGAAGGCAACGTTGGCGCAATTGGTGGCATCCAACAGAAATTGGTAGGAGCCAAGGACGCCGGAGCCGTTTTGTTTCTAGCACCCGCAAACAACTGCAGTGAAGTAATTGGACACATTCCGCAGGGATTAACAGTTGCATCTGTCGCAACTCTCGCAGAAGCGATGACTGCGATCAATGACTTTAATATTGGCAAACAAGTTAAGCCATGTGGCGCAGAATAAAGTTTAAATAATCGCGAAAATTCTGCTTAACAAAATTGTTGCTGCAACTACAGATACAAAAATTGCAAATGACCTCTGTAGAGTCCGCGCATTTAACTTACTTGCAAGTGGCGCGGCATATCTTGGCGCCACCGGATTGCTTTTGCTTGCATATGCACTCCGAAAGCGCCTTGTTAATGAAGCGCAATGTGCGCTACCAAAGCAAAAAAAGAGAAACGAAGAAACTCAGTTAAGTGAAATTAATAGATAGGAAAATGCAGTGACCACAATTGAATTAACTAAAGATAATTTCGAATTAACTGTCTCCGAACCTGGCATGGTTATGGTTGATTTTTGGGCAGCGTGGTGTGGACCTTGTCGCATGTTTGGTCCAATTTTTGAAACGGCATCGCAAGAGCGCTCACACATCAAATTTGGTAAAGTCGATACGGAAGCCCAGCGCGAAATTGCTGGCGCGGCCAACGTAACTTCAATTCCGACGTTGATGGCTTTTCGCGACGGAATTCTTGTGTTTAGCCAAGCTGGTGCATTGCCAGCGCCGGCATTTAATGAGCTCTTAGATTCAGTTGAGGCGCTAGATATGGACGCAGTGCGCGCCGAAATTGCAAACCAAGTTTCACAATCCACAAAAGCCTAAACTCGATAAACGACAGATTGGATAGTAATGAAAGAAATCACCGCACTTGAATTGATGACAATTTACCGAACTGTATCGGTAGTTGACGTTAGAGAACCAGATGAATATGTCGCAGGACACATTCCTGGCGCCGTTAATGTTCCATTGTCGCTCGTTCCGCTGAGATTTAACGAACTCGACAAAGCTGAAACCCAATATCTAATTTGTGAGGCTGGCGTTCGATCCGCCCAGGCGTGCGCGTACTTGGAGCAACAAGGTTTCGATGTAGTAAACATTGCTGGTGGCACTGGCGAACTACGAATGATGGGCACACCGTTAAACATGGGAGAGCAAGCGTGAGTCCTATAAAAAAACAAACTCATGTAGTGCAAGATGCTGCAGCACTCGATGATTTTGTTAAGCGCGTGCGAAGAGCTGAAGGTCAAATTGGTGGCATCCTGCGAATGGTAGAAGATGGCAGACCTTGCGAAGACATCGTTAATCAACTCGCAGCAGTTTCAAAAGCTATCGACAAAGCAGCTTTCAGTTTGATCGCGGCCGGACTTCGCGAGTGCCTTACTGATGGAAATAAAAATGCAGATGAAGTTTCCGAACAATTACAAAAATTATTTCTAACTATGGCTTAATCAGAATGCAGTTACTCAGCAAACGTTGCAGCTAGAGCTTCGTTAAGTCGAGTTACCAGATCCGGTGAAACGGCAACTGCATCTGCTGAATCGTGCGTTCGGTGCCTAAGTGCGTTTAAGTTTTCACCAGTTCGCAAGATGGCGCTTATTATTCGCACATCCCTTCGATCTGGGTGATTGGCTGCGACCTGTACAAGCTCGCTCTCATTCTCACCAGGTAAATCTGATTTGGCTGAAGGTGGGAGCACAATTCGCTCAAGTGCAACTAGGGCGCCAACCACTTCCTCTGGCCAAGCGATTGTTGCCAGCAATTCATCTAGTTCCAAAGTGTCAGTTATTTCTTGCTCAACTGAAGTCAGTGGCAGGTGAGCGCTAAGGCCTAGCTCTGCGGCAGCTTGTGGATTGGTCTCTAAAAGGCTGGCAGTAGGAACCAGAGCAAAAAGTCGGACTGGCTGATCCCAGCCAGCACTGGCAACGTGATCTTCAACTTCTCGAACTAGGGCTTCGAGGTTTGAGGCAAAATTCATAGGGTAAGTCTGTCGTATGTCGTTGGGGGTTATTCAACGTGAGGTATTTCAACGTAAGGTATTTAAGTGAGCATAAATCAGGCACGTTCTCGTCGTAGTCCATTGGGTGTAACTTTTGCGGTCCTAGCGGCCCTATTTGTCGCCTTTTCCACTTTCGCTGGTTATTACACAGATTGGCAGTGGTTTAGTTCGGTTGGGCGAACCGATGTCTATACCCAGCAGCTGCTGATTAAGGCAACACTGTTCCTGGCGTTCACGGCGCTTACGGCTTTAAGTTTGTGGGGCGCTGCAACTTTGGCTTATCGCTCTCGGCCACTAAATCTGCCAGCGACGCCAGAGGAATTCGCACTTGCAAAATATCGCGAAAGCTTAGATCCATTTCGCCGACTTCTTTTTATTGCAGGACCACTCGTCTTTGGCGTACTAACTGGAATTTCGGCAGCAAGCCAATGGCGAACTTACTTACTGTGGCGAAACTCAACGGAGTTCGGGCAAGTTGATCCGCAATTTGGAAGAGATATTTCCTTCTACGCTTTTGAATTACCATTCATAAGATTCTTCCTGGGATTCGGTTTTACGATTCTAATTATTTCGCTGATTGTTAACGTTGCTATTCATTACGTTTACGGTGGTTTGAAGTTAAGCCTCTCGCAATCAACAGATTCCGCTCGCCGTCACTTAATGTTTTTCTTGGGTACTTTGGCACTTCTAAAAGCTGGTGCGTACTCAATTGATAAATATGCGCTAGCTACTAAGTCAGATTCGCTCATTACTGGACTTAAATACACTGACGTGACCGCAGTAGTGCCAGCAAAAACGATTCTTACATACATCGCGCTAGCAACAGCCATTTTGTTTTTCGTTTCAATCTTCCGCAAGGGATGGTCACTGCCGTTTATCGCATTTGGTGCGATGCTGGGCGCATCCTTTATCATCGGTGGCCTGTATCCAACTTTCGTTCAACAATTTCAGGTCAAGCCTTCTGAACTGCAGCGCGAAGCGCCTTACATTCAGAAAAACATTGATGCCACTCGAACTGCTTATGGCTTAGATGACGTGAAGTTCTCAGATTATGCAGCGATTGACAATCCTTCCCTTGCTTCACTTACTGAAGATGCCGGAACCTTAGGGAACATTCGACTACTTGATCCCGCAATAATTTCGCCAACTTTCCGACAGTTGCAGCAGATTCGTGGCTTTTACGCATTCCCAGATGCTTTAGATGTGGATCGTTACATGATCGATGGCGTAAAGCGAGGCGTAGTTGTTGGTGTTCGTGAAGTTAACTTGGCTGGCCTAGCTGCTGATCAGCGCAACTGGTTTAACGACACTATGGTTTTCACCCACGGCTATGGCGTAGTTGCAGCTTATGAAAATACGTCAGCAAGTGATGGCGAACCAGATTTTGCTGAAAGCAACATTCCGCCTTCGGGCACCCTAGACATTACCCAACCTCGAGTTTATTTTGGTGAGCAATCTCCGGAATATTCAATTGTTGGTAGTGACGGAACTGCTGGACCACTTGAACTGGATTTTCCAGATGACAAGAGCGCCAACGGTCAAACCAATAACACTTACAGCGGCGCAGGTGGTGTTCCGGTAGGAAATATTTTGCAGCGCACGATTTTTGCTCTGGATTACCAGGATCCAAACATCTTGCTTTCTAATCAAATTGGCACTGAGTCAAAGATTCTTTATGACCGCGATCCAATGACGCGCGTAGCTAAAGTTGCGCCTTGGTTAACACTTGATGGCGATCCGTATCCATCGGTGATTGATGGCAAGGTGCAATGGATTATTGATGGCTACACAACATCAAATAACTACCCATACGCTGCGCGAATTTCGTTGCGAGATGCAACAGCAGATTCAGTCAACAGCCAATTTGCTGCTTCACCGCTAAGTGCTGGAAACATTACTTACATTCGCAATGCAGTAAAGGCAACAGTTGATGCCTACGACGGCACAGTGACAATTTATGCCTGGGATGAATCAGATCCAATTTTGAAGACTTGGAGTAAGGCATTCCCTGGAGTGGTGCAGCCAAAGTCGGCAATTCCAGCTGGCGTAATGGAGCATATTCGGTATCCAGAAGATATGTTTAAGGTTCAGCGCAATGTGCTCTCGAGGTACCACGTAACTGACCCACAGGCTTTCTATTCAGGTCAGGATTTCTGGATCGTTCCAGAAGATCCAACTAAGCCAACAGTGGGGCAACCGCAACCGCCTTACTACTTAACGCTTCAAATGCCAGATCAAGAAGCGCCATCGTTCTCGCTAACGTCAACTTTTGCTCCGACTAACCGCCAAACTTTAGCGGCGTTTATGTCTGTTAATGCTGATGCGGGTGATGACTATGGCACGATTCGAGTTTTGCAACTTCCGCGAAACACTACGATTCCGGGACCGCGACAGGTTCAGAACAACTTCGAATCGGATCCAGAAGTTTCAAAGCAACTTTCGCTTCTGCGAAGTGGTGGATCTGACGTTCAGCTTGGCAACTTGCTTTCGCTTCCAGTTGGTGGTGGCTTGTTGTACTTCGAACCGGTTTACATTCGAGCTGCCCAAGGTGAAGGTTATCCACTATTGCGAAAGGTTTTGGTTTCCTTTGGATCCAAAGTTGCCTTCGAGGATGACTTAGAAACTGCGCTTAGCAAGGTGTTCACGGGTCAAGTTGTTTTGCCTGAAACACCAACGGATCCAAGCGCCCCGCAAGCGCCGGTTTCAACGCCAGCGCAGGATCTTGCCAAGGCTATTTTGGATGCTAACAAGGCCTACGCAGATGGCGTAGCCGCGCTTGCTGCTGGGGACTTTGCCGCTTATGGCTTGGCGCAAGATCGCCTTTCCATAGCACTACAACGCGCTACGACAGCTGGCTCAAAGATCTCGGGGGAGAGTTTAGAAGTGATACCTACCCCGTCAGCAGCGCCAGTTCCAACGCCATCACCATCGGCTAGTTAGTAACTGCAAAACTAAAAGCAACAAACTAAGAGGGGCTCTCGAAAGAGGGCCTCTTTTGGTTTTG
>JBDNJO010000044.1:0-9967 GCA_041687715.1 Candidatus Nanopelagicales bacterium | reverse complement strand
TGACTTCATCGGCGCCTGCTTCTAATACGGCATCAAAAATTTGCTCTTCGGATGCTGCGCCTTGTGGCACCATCACAACACCTTTGCGTTCAAACATGTAAGAAACAGAACCCGGATCTGCCATAGTGCCACCATTTCGCGTAACGGCGACTCGAGTGTCCGATGCAGCGCGGTTCTTATTGTCCGTCAGACATTCAATGAGGATCGCTACCCCATTTGGTCCATAGCCTTCGTACATTATCGTTTGGTAATCAGCGCCACCAGCTTCAACACCTGAGCCACGCTTAACTGCGCGATCAATGTTGTCATTGGGAACAGAACTCTTTTTCGCTTTCGTAATGGCGTCATACAAAGTTGGGTTAGCTGATGTGTCGCTGCCACCTAAACGCGCTGCAACTTCAATGTTCTTAACTAACTTGGCAAACAACTTTCCACGGCGAGAGTCAATAACCGCTTTCTTGTGTTTAGTTGTTGCCCATTTTGAATGGCCACTCATGCTGACCTCACCATTTCTACAAAATATTTATGTATGCGCAAATCGGACGTGATTTCGGGATGAAATGACGTTGCCATGAGATTACCTTGTCGCACTGCAACTATTTGTTCTGACCCAGTTAACGACATTTCACTGGGAATAGTAGCAAGAACTTCTACTAAATCACTTGCTGATTCAACTAGCGGCGCGCGAATAAAGATCGCATGAAAATCAGGTTCACCAATAGCTGGAATCTTCAAGTCAATTTCAAAGGAATCAACTTGGCGCCCAAAAGCATTTCGCTTCGCTGTGATATGTAATCCACCGATTGTTTGTTGGCCGCTTCGACCATCTGTGATGGTGTCAGCCAACATGATCAAACCAGCACACGAGCCATACATTGGAATTTGCGAACTAAGTTCGCGCAACGGCTCGATTAAGTTGTTTTTTACAGCCAAGATACTCATGGTCGTGGACTCCCCGCCAGGAATTACTAATCCAGCGAGACCACTTAATTGCTCAACAGTTTTTACTAAGCGAATCTGCGATCCAAGTTCAGTAAGGCAGTGGGCGTGCTCTCGCACGTCACCTTGAATTGCGAGAACCCCAATTACTGGGGACATGGCAACTACCAGCCGCGTTCAGCCAAGCGATGTGGCGCAGGAATGTCGGCAACGTTAATGCCAACCATTGCTTCACCGAGACCACGAGTTGCTTTTGCAATTTCATCTGGGTTATCAAAGTGCAGAGTAGCTTGCACGATTGCATTCGCGCGCTTGACTGGATCTCCAGATTTAAAAATTCCAGATCCAACGAATACGCCGTCAGCGCCAAGTTGCATCATCATTGCTGCGTCCGCTGGAGTAGCAATTCCACCTGCAGTGAATAGAACTACTGGAAGTGCGCCTGTTTCGGCAACTTCACAAACTAGATCGTAAGGAGCCTGTAATTCCTTAGCAGCAACATAGAGTTCATCTTTACTCATCGAAGACAATTTACGGATTTCACTCTTGATTGTTCGGATATGCATTGTGGCATTGGAAACATCGCCCGTACCAGCTTCACCCTTTGAGCGAATCATTGCGGCACCTTCGTTAATACGGCGAAGTGCTTCACCAAGATTTGTGGCACCGCATACGAACGGAACAGTGAACTTCCATTTATCAATGTGGTTTGCATAATCAGCCGGAGTTAGAACTTCTGACTCGTCAATGTAATCAACACCAAGACTTTGAATTACTTGGGCCTCGACAAAATGTCCGATGCGTGCCTTCGCCATAACTGGGATTGAAACAGCTTTAATGATTTCGTCAATCATGTCTGGATCGCTCATCCGAGCTACGCCACCTTGCGCGCGAATGTCAGCAGGTACTCGCTCAAGGGCCATTACTGCGATTGCGCCTGACTCTTCGGCAATAATCGCTTGCTCTACGTTGACAACGTCCATGATGACGCCGCCCTTGAGCATATCCGCCATACCCCGCTTTACGCGGGTGGTTCCCGTTACGCCAGTATTGCTAACGTCTGATTTTGCTTCCTTGGCCATGATGTCCTCTTAAAAAGTTGCTCGGATGCTCAAGTCTAGCCACCAACGGGAGTTTCGCTAGTTGGCTAGAGTTCCCAGAATTTGATCCTCCAACGCAAAGCGCGCTGGAGGTTTGGCGAAACCAGCCAAGTGGGCAAACCGCACCAAAAACTGCTCCCGGATCTCGAGGCAATCGCGCACCGCATCGGTATGAAACTGGTGACTCATTTGGATTCGGGTGCTGACTTGAGCTAACTCTTCCAGCAAGGCGCCAGCGTGAGCGATGCTACGGATTTCGTTGACTTCGTCCTGGTCCCCCAACGTCATTGCCAGAATTCCGGTCAATTCGTCCTCGACTTCAGTTCGGGCGGGAGAGGCAACTTCAGGCAGAATCAAAACTTCGTGGGCCGCTTGCCCCCAAATAACTGACAGCGCTGGATCGATACCGGGCACCGCTGCTAACTCTGCAACGATTCCACCGCGTCGTAACAATTGTCCATGGAGCGCCAGCTCTGCAACATCAATGCGGTGATGCAAGCGGTCTAGTCGGCCAGCTTGGTGCGATAAGTACCAAATACAAAACGCAACAAAACCCAAAATAAAAATACTTTGACTACTCATAGCTCACCCCGAGGTTCTGGCGTAATGCGGCCACGTCCCAGCCGTCCAATTAATTGTCCAGTGAAATCTGGTTCAACTTTAACGCCAGGAACGCGAATTGATTCATAAACATTCACGATCTCTCTTGCAACTACATTCCAATCAAATTCATTAGCCCGAATTTTTCCTTGCTGCACAAGTGCAGCACGTTTTGCTTCATCACCCAATAAATCACAAATTACGCGAGCTAAGTCAACGGAATTTTCATTTTCGAATGTGACTCCAGCGCGTCCAAAATCTAGTACGCGGTCGAAGGCTTCTAAGTTGCTCGCCACAACTGGTGTTCCACTTGCCATGGCTTCAAGTAAAACAATTCCAAAAGATTCGCCACCAATGTTAGGAGCAACATAGATTGTGCCTGATGCAAGAACGCTTGCTTTATCTACTGGCGCAATCATTCCAAGGACGGTAACACTCGCTCTATCAGCCTTTGAAAGTTTCTTTAAGGCATCGTCTGGTTCACCCGGACCGGCGATCAACAATCGCACTTGCGGGAAGTTCGCTCGAATTTGCGAGTATGCGTTAACTAGAATCTCGAGTCCCTTGCGTGGCTCGTCGCCACGCCCTAAAAACACAATCGACATATTTGGTCCAGGCCAACCAAACATCGGAGTAGCTTTCGCAAATGATGAAACATCTACACCATTTGGAATCACTACTGCGTCGCCACCGACATGTTTTATTAAAGTTGCTCTGGCTGCCTCACTAACGGCGATGCGCGCAGATACTTTTTCCATGGCGGTTTGAGCCAACTTAGAAAGTGTCAAGATCATCCGAGAACGATCCATTGCGGAATGCCATGTTGCAACAATCGGACCATTTGCCGCCCAGCAGGCCAGCACGGAAAGACTTGGCGAAAGTGGTTCATGCACATGAAGGACATCAAAGTCGCCTTCTTCAATCCACTTTGAAACTTTGCGAGCCACGAGTGGACCAAAACTGAGTCTTGCAGTTGAACCGTTGTATCTAACGGCGCGCGGCTTTCCTGTCGAAACGACAAACTCTGGGAGAAAATCATCAAATTCGGCAGGCGCCAGCACGCTGACATAGTGCCCCATTCGAATTAGAGCTTGCGCTAAATCATTTACATGTGCGCTTACTCCCCCAGGAATATCCCAGGCGTATGGGCAAACAATTCCGATTCTCATTGGCTGGCCTCGGAATTGGCAACTAAGTCCGGCCACACAGGTTGCAGTTGGTGCCAGTTGTTGGGATGAGCTGAAATGTGTGTCTCAAAATTCCTTATTATTTGACCCGATATCTCCTGGGCCCGACGCAAGCGGTCGCGGCCTTGAACTGGAGTGCGATCGAATTCAATTTCATTATCGAAAGTGATGACCATGCTCTCCCCGTCATACCATGCTGCGCAAGTAAACAGTGGGCGTCCAGTATCGATAGCAAGCAGCGCGGCGCCAATTGGAATTGAAGTCCGATGTCCAAAGAATTCGTTACTCATACCGCTGTTAGCAACATCTCGGTCGCCCAAGAGCGCAACTAGCTCCCCTTGATTGATGTGCTCACGCAGAAACTCATAAGTCCCCCCTTGGCCAGTTAACGGCATAAGTTTCATACCAAGGGCTTCTCGCATAGTTAAGAACTTTTGGAAAACCCCTTCGGGTCGCAGGCGCTCTGCAATAGAACAAAGGGAACCGAAGTAAAGCGCGGCCCAGGCACCCGCTAAATCCCAATTTGCTAAGTGTGGGAGGGAGAGAATTACGCCACCAGATTTCAGCGCGGCTTCAAGAGGCTTCACGTTTTCAGTGCGAACTGTTCGTAAAATCTTTTCTTTTCCAAATCTAGGTAACAAAAAAGTTTCGCAGTAGTAACGCAGGTAACTTTGCATTGCGAGCAGACTCAAACTTCGAATCTGAGGATTCGATGCGTCCATGCCTTTAACTCGAGCCAAGTTCAGTTCGAGCTGGCGAACACCAGTGGTTTGTCGCTTCCACACAATATGAGCTGCCTGGTTAAACAGCCAATAGGTAAATCGAGTCGGAAGCCGCCAAAGTAGGTGCCAACCTAGCCAGAAAGCGACATCCACCGCGGTGGATTTGAGATTCATGAAACCAATTGTTTACGAACGTAAACAATTCTCTGGATAACGGTAATTGTGGAAACAATCGCAAGAATTACAAAGGCATAACTCATCACGTCAGTTACCAGGCTTGTTAAAAGTAGTGCGACCCAAATGAGAATATTGCGCTCAGCGCGCTCCGCAATTCCGATTGAGCATTTCGCATTCAACGCCTCCGCCTTTGCTCGTGCGTAAGAAGTCATTAAGCCCATAACTAACGCCACCACACCCGCATTTACAACTACATCACTATTTGGTAAATCGTTATTGGCGTAGTAAAAACAAATGCTACATATAACTGCTGCATCTGATACTCGATCTAATGTGGAATCTAAGAATGCGCCCCAAGGCCCTGAGGTTCCAAGCATGCGAGCCATAGTGCCATCAAGTAGATCGACAAGACTAAAAATTCCAAACAAAATTGCGCCAAGCAAAAATTCACCACGTGCTAGAAATGCCACGGAAATAACGAACGTCGCGCCAGCGCCAAACCAAGTCAAGGCATTAGGGGTGATCCGGGCTCTAATTAATAGCTTGGCAATCGGGTCAACTAAATGCGCCAAGGAACCCCGAGAATTAGCATTATCGAGCACCGTTGCCTCCTGGACTAGTGACTGACCACTACGATTCGTATGGATATGTCGATGTTACCGAGTGCACAAGCAGAGTCTGGGCAGCCGCACGTCTTGATCTATTTAGTTACCTCAGATACTGCGGACTTCTCGACACTTAGTGCCAACTTAGGTGCCGATCTCAGTGCGACTAATCCCGTTGTAATGACTTTTCAAGATATGCCAAGCGTGGCAATTCTCGCCCATTCACAGTCACAGATCGATGCTCGCATTATTCAATCTTGCGACGCACTTGTAGTCGCACTTGATGGCAGCACTGGTGTTGGCCCAGAAATATTCATTGGTTGGCAGCAAGCTCGGGACCAGTCATTGCCCCGACACTTTCTGGCTACAAACACCGTTCATGGCCGGGCAGATTTTGACGAATTAAGCGCCATCGCAATAAGGACTATGGAGCCTGATTTGCTGGTTAGGTTTTTACCCATTGATTCAGATGATGAATCTTCACTCGCTGGAGTTTACGACCTTTTAACCAGCGAGATTCAAACGCGCAGTGCGCAGAATTGGATAACGGTTTCTGCTGATCCCGAACACATTGCAATAACTAGCACGGCTCGCGAAGAACTGTTCGAGCATCTTGCGTACTCCGGACTAGACGACGCCACGCTAGCCAACCATCGCGCTGGCCTGCCCATCAGTGTCACAAAACTGGAATCTGCCTGGCTACATTCTGATGTTATATCAATCACGCCAGTTGATTCGGGTGTTGGCATTCAAGTTTTTTCCAACTGGATAACAAACTTGAATCCAATATGGCTACCCAGCGTCGAAAGTCAGGAGGCTACTTCTGATGTATCTCATACGCAGGAGCGACTTGGATCAGTTATTACCCAAGAAATTGCTCGGATGTGGGGCCCACGAAATCAAGAGGCATTAGTGATGAGCGCAGTCGGTCAAACTTCGCAAATAAATGTTGAGAAAGAGTGCGCGGCGTTAGTCATCGCAAGTGGACTCGAACCAGGCGCTACCTTACGAAATGAAAACAGCACTTCGCTGTTAATTACTCCAGCTTTCTGAAAGTAACTCTCTTGTTCGCTCAATTAATTCTGGCAAAACTTTAGTTCCGCCAACAATTGGCATGAAATTGATGTCATGTGACCAACGCGGAACTACGTGCTGATGAAAGTGATCTGCAATTCCAGCCCCAGCAACTGAACCTTGATTTAAGCCAATGTTAAATCCTTGAGCGTTACTGACCAATCGCAGGGTGCGCATGGCCTGGGCAGTCAATTCGCTTACTTCGCGCATTTCATCAGTGTTCAATTCATCCAACGTCGCAACGTGACGATTTGTACAAACCAATAAGTGCCCACTGTTATATGGATACTTATTCATTACGACAAATGCATGCTCCGCTCGAAATACAATTAAGCCCGTTGAATCATCAACGTTCTGGGCAATACAAAATGGGCACGAGTCCACATCGAAGTTCCCAGCTTCCTCTACCAAGTACTGCTTGCGGTGCGGCGCCCACAATCGATCCCAGGCATGCGGACCTCGTGGGTCATTGCTCACGTGCAATTCCTAAATCTGGGCACGTGAAGCAACGATCTCAACAATTTTTGCAATAGCTTGCGCAATCGGCACACCATTTTCTTGCGTTCCGTCGCGAAATCTAAATGAAACCGCATTTGCAGCCACATCTTCATCTCCAGCAATCAGCATGAAAGGAACTTTTTGGGTTTGCGCTGTTCGTATCTTTTTCTGCATCCGTTCATCCGATGCATCAACTTCAGTTCTAACTCCATGCTCTCGCAACTTCGCAGCTACACCGTCTAAGTAATCAACGTGCACATCGGCGATTGGGATGCCAACAACTTGAACTGGCGCTAACCATGGTGGGAACGCGCCGGCATAGTGCTCGAGAAGTACTCCAAAGAATCGTTCAATCGAACCAAATAACGCACGGTGAATCATTATCGGTCGCTCGCGGGTGCCTTCGGCGCTTTGGTACTCAAGATCAAAGCGTTGCGGCAACTGAAAGTCCACCTGGATTGTGGACATCTGCCAGGTACGTCCAATTGCATCTCTTGCCTGCACCGAAATCTTTGGTCCATAAAACGCAGCGCCGCCTGGATCTGGAACTAACTCAAGTCCGGACTGCGCAGCTGCTTGCGCTAGCGCAGCAGTTGCTTGTTCCCACTCTTGCTCTGTACCGATTGATTTTTCTGGATTGCGAGTGGAGAGCTCCAAATAGAAATCATCCAGACCATAATCACGCAACAAGTCCAATACAAAGCCAAGAAGATTCTGTAGCTCGCCGCCCATCTGATCCGGTGTGCAGTAAATATGAGCATCGTCTTGTGTCATGCCGCGAACTCGTGTTAAGCCATGGATTACTCCCGACTTTTCATAGCGATAAACCGAACCGAATTCAAACAAACGCAACGGAAGTTCGCGGTAAGAACGACCACGTGATTTATATATCAAATTATGGAACGGGCAGTTCATGGGCTTTAGATAATAATCTTGGCCCTGACGCTTAACTGTGCCATCTTCATGAAGTTCTTCATCAAGGTGCATCGCAGGAAACATTCCTTCGCGATACCAATCCAAGTGACCAGACTGTTCAAAAAGCGCGGCCTTAGTTATGTGAGGCGTGTATACAAATTGATAACCCGCACTTTCATGGCGAACCCGTGAATAGTCCTCCATTTGTCTACGGATGATTCCACCTTTTGGATGGAACACTGCAAGCCCAGAACCAATTTCATCTGGGAACGAAAATAGATCAAGGTCTATACCAAGGCGTCGATGATCACGCTTCTCGGCTTCTTCCAACATGTTCAAGTACTGCTTTAGTCCATCTTTTGTTGGCCACGCAGTTCCATAAACACGTTGCATCGATTCATTCTTTTGATCCCCGAGCCAATATGCAGCTGAAGTTCGCATCAGCTTGATAGCGCGGGCATCGATGTAACGGGTATCAGGCACGTGCGGGCCACGACACAAGTCGCACCAGCGTAACTCACCACTACGAAGGTCGATGTTGTCGTAAATGGTAAGTTCGCCGCCGCCAACTTCCATGACGTCTTCCGACATAACAGTTGCATCATCGTCAGCGCCAAGAAGTCGAATCTTAAAAGGTTCATTCTTGAGTTCGGTGCGCGCAGCATCGCGAGTAGTTACCCGCCTTGAAAACTTCTGTCCAGAGTTGATTATTTCAACACACTTTTTTTCAATTGCCACTAGATCTTCGGGTGTGAAAGTTCGGGTAGTTCCGAAATCGTAAAAGAAACCATCTTTAGTCGGAGGACCAATGCCGAGTTTTACATCAGTGAAGACTGCTTGGGTAGCTTGGGCAACTATGTGCGCCACACTGTGTCGCAGAACTGACAAGCCAATTGCGTCCGAGATCAGAATTGGTTCGACATTATCGCCTTCAGCTAATTCGTGACTAAGGTCAACAACTTCGCCATTGACTCGAGCCACCACTACTTGGCGAGCCTTGTCACCAACTGCGTCGTAAGCGCACGCACCGGCATCGATGGCAGTACTTATGCGATCGGGCCCTACAAGTACGTTAAGCACGTGGTTTCCTTGTCATCGAGAATAATGACCTAATTCTACGCAGGCATCACGCATTACACATAAAGGTAGGACGCGCAGCGCTAACTAAAGTTCGATGTTGAAGAAGTCTTCAATCGGTTCCACGAATGGCGCAAAGCCTTGCATTGTTGCTCCCCATTTCGCCCAATATGCATAAGCAAGGGTGATGGTGATCATGGTGGCAACCAAAATGATATTCATCCGCTTCTCACGATATTCTCGGCTCATAACAAGCTGAGCTAAACGAGAAGTGAACGCCTTAACTGGATTTAGCAGCCGCTGCGCCCAGGCATACTCAGTCGCGAGAATAATTAGTCCCAGAATAATTACGGCCCAACCAGGACCTGGGAATAGCAAGAAAAAGATTCCCAGGACAACTATCGTCAGACCGACTACAAAGATAACGGTTCGCCATGCCGCATCAAGTGTTCGATTGGTTCTAATCGAATTACGGCGGCCCATGTACTTGTGATACAACCGATCAGCGAATGAAAGTTTCTGGCCAGACTTGTTAGGACTCATGGGTTCATGTTTCTCGTGCGCTGCTGTTGAAAAATTTCGGCTAGCTTCAAAGTTACTGTCCCAACGTCAAGCGTGCGCTGATTGCCTACTTCCAAACTAGCGTCTAACGAAGCAAGGTTCGTAATGGGTAACACGTCGCGGGTCGAAGAAGTTAAGAACAACTCTTGCGCCTCCCAAAGCTCAGCGGAACTGACATCACGTTGTTCAATTTCAATTCCCGATTCACCTGCCCACTTAATTACCAAATCGCGTGTGACTCCCCTTAGAAGTCCGCTTGCATCTGACGGCGTCACAACAACCCCATTTGATACCAAGAATACATTTGACCCAGTGCCTTCACTTAATCGCTTGGAAGTGTCGCAATAAAGAGCTTCGGAGAAGCCGCGTGACTTTGCAGCTTCAAGTGCAAATGCGTTCTCGGCATAAGAAGTGGTTTTGAGTCCAGCAAGTGGCGAATCTTCGTTTCGGGTCCACGGCACTAATAATGCTGAAGTTGACTCTGGCCATTTATCCTGCGCCGAAATGGTAAC
>JBDNJO010000043.1:0-7553 GCA_041687715.1 Candidatus Nanopelagicales bacterium | reverse complement strand
TCTCAAATTCAACGAAAATTTGCTGTTGGTTTTGACGGCGATCCTGATTACTTTGTGCCTCATGTGTTGACGGCTGCTGAGAATGTAATTATCACTGAGTGGGTTGAAGGTAAGTCCTTAGCTAGATTGATTGAATCAGGCACGCAAGAAGATTGCGATCATTTTGGAAAGATGTACTTGCGATTCCTGCTGTCTGCGCCAAGTCGTGTTGGATTCTTGCACGCTGATCCACACCCTGGAAACTTCAAAGTCATGCCAGATGGCCGGTTAGCAATTCTTGATTTTGGCGCGACTGCGCACTTGCCTGATGGCCTACCAACTGCAATGGGAACTTTGCTAAAAATTGCACTTGTGGGTGACGCTGAGACGGTAGTTGCTGGTTTACGCGAAGAAGGATTTATCCGCCCCGGAATTGAACTTGAAGCACAATCACTTTTGGATTACTTAGGCCCATTTACTGAACCGGCTCAGGTGGAGATTTTTAAGCACAGCCGCGATTGGATCCGCGAGCAATTCCAGCGCACGAGTGATCCCCGAAATGCTGACTGGTCAATTGGTACAAAAATTAACCTGCCACCAAACTACGTTTTGATTCATCGAGTTTGGATGGGAAGTATTGGCGTGCTGTGCCAGCTCGAATCAGAGTTTTCAGTGCGGGATGAATTCGCGCGATGGGTTCCCGGTTTTGCGGACAAGGTTTCAAACTAGAACTTTAAGTCTCGAAGCAAAGTTGATTGCTCCCGATAACCTTTTCCATCAGTGTGACGAGATTTTGACCACGAAAGCCGGAGCTGAGTTTTTGCCCTCGTCATGGCCACATACAAAAGTCGACGCTCTTCATTAAATTCGTTTGGTGTGCTCGCATGTGAAATCGGCAGTAAACCCTCGCTCAAGCCAGCAACGAAAACTGCTTCCCATTCCAAGCCTTTAGCCGAGTGAATAGAAGCCAAAGTTATGGCATTCGCACTTGGCGAAAATTCCATTTGATTGCGTAGATCAAGAGACTTCACAAAATCTGGCAATTGGGCAGTTGCATCCTTAGCTTGTAACTCATCTGCTAGGTCAACAATTGTGTTTAATGATTCCCAAGTTTCGCGAGCGGACCTGCCACTATCTGGTTCCTTTGGCTTCCAACCAAGGGAACCTAAAATGTCGCGCACTGTCTCTACAAATGGCCGATCGCCCTTTACATGAAGTCCAGCACGAAGATTAAGTAAAGCGTTTTTCACTTCGGGGCGCTCAAAAAATCGCTCAGCACCGCGAAGTGATACTGGAATTCCCAGGGCGCCGAGTTCAGCTTCAAAAATTTCCGATTGACTATTGATTCGATAGAGAACGGCAATTTCGCGAGGGCCAACTCCACTGGCAATCAGCTCAGAAATCTGCTTTCCAATTTGCTTGGCTTCTTCTTCATCACTGCTGTAGGCAGTTAACGTGACAGCTGGGCCTTTACCTCGCTTGGACTTGAGTCGAATTGGACTGGTTGCATCTTTTGCTAAAACTTGATTGGCCAGGGCAACAATTGGCTCGGTGCTTCGGTAAGAGTGTGAAAGTTGAAAATCCTGAGTCCTAGCAAAGTGCGAGGCAAAATTAATTAAATATTTTGAAGTTGCACCTGAGAATGAATAAATTGTTTGAGCTGGATCTCCCACCACGCAAACATCATCTCGATCACCTAGCCATTGCGAGAGTAGTTCAAATTGGACTGGGCTCACATCCTGGAATTCATCCACTGTGAAATGTCGATATTGCTTACGCACAGTCGATGCCATCTCAGGATAGTTTTCGAGCATTGCGGTTGTTAGCAACAAGACGTCTTCAAAATCCATTGCGTGGGCTTCATCCATCCGTGTTAAATACGCTTCAAAAACTTTTGAAACTTTTTCAACGGTCAATTCGCCACTCAAATCGCGGCGGACTTCTACGGCTTTCTCGCTATAACTATCTGGCGAAAGTATGTTAACTTTTGCCCATTCAATCTCTGCAGATAAATCACGTATCGTGTCTTTGTCATTTGGAACCCGGCACAAAGTCGCGGCGTCAGCAACGAATCGAAATTTACTAGGCATCAAATCTGGCAAATTGGAATTAAAAAATTGTGGGTAAAAAAAGCGCAGTTGCCGAAGGGCTGCGCTGTGAAATGTTCTTACTTGTACGCCGCCAACACCAAGTTGTCCAAGACGGTTTCGTAATTCGCCAGCAGCTCGAGTTGTGAAAGTTACTGCCAATGTTTGAGTTGCATCATGCTCACCACTTGTTATGGCGTGTGCGATCCGATGCGTGATCGTGCGTGTCTTGCCAGTTCCGGCGCCAGCATAAATTGCCACAGGGCCCGATATGCATTGCGCTGCAGCCCGCTGCTGGTCGTCTAAGGAATCAAGAATCTCGGGCACCGAACCATTGTGCCAAGGCACTGTGACACTTAGTTACTACGCCCCAGTTACCTGTTGGTAAAAACAGCCCGTTACAACCCAAGTAGGGACTTAACTTCACCAATGCTTGGGTTTGTTCGAGTTGAGCCATCTGGGAATACCAAGGTGGGAACGACAGCATTTCCTGAATTAACTCCCATAACGAATTGCTCAGCAGCTGGATCTTGTTCGATATCAATTTCGTTATATTCGATACCTTCGCGGCCCATTTGCGCTTTCAAGCGCTGACAGTAGCCACACCATGGTGTGCTGTACATCGTTACTTTGCTGCTCATTTAAGTTCCACCATATCTATTCATCTATTCGTGATTGTTAAAAATAAAACTACTTAGCTTCGGCACCATTTTAATGGTACGTCAGCGCCATACCAAGATTGAATCAATCTAAATGCAATGGACACTGGGCTAGGTAATTTTAAAGTTTCTGCAGTACAAGCAGCAATTAATTCCTCGCGTGAAAACCACTGCACTTCGCTCATTTCTTCATCATGCATTTCTACTTCAGTGCTCGTTGCGATTGCTCGGTAAGCCAGCATGAGCGATGCCGGAAATGGCCAAGGCTGTGATCCTAGGTAGCGCAACGAAGCCAAATCAACATGGATTCCAGATTCTTCATAAACTTCACGAATTACCGCAGCCTCACAAGATTCGCCAGCCTCGACGAAACCAGCCAGAGTTGAGAGCCAACCTTCTGGCCATTCCCTGCGGCGACCAAGCAAGATGCGACCAGCAGTATCTTCAACCGCCACGATCATCGCTGGTTCAGTGCGCGGGTACTGTTCCGTTTCGTGGCTTGGGCATTTGCGTGACCAGCCCGCAGTTGCGATTATGGTGCGTTCACCACAACTTGGACAAAATCTATGTCCATCATGCCAAGTTGCTAATGCAACTGCTGAAGTAGCTAATCCGACGTCAGTTGCGCTTAATTGTGATCCAACATCGCGCAGACTTGCCCAATTCACATCTGCCAGTCCTACTTCGTCGCGCATGATTGCGATGTAGGTGTGATCTTTATCCGCGCCCAAAAATAAGGCAGCTTCTTTGGCATCACTTTCTGACATCTTTAGTGACCAAGGCTTTACCCAAACTATTGACAACTCCGATGTGACTGGGATTTTTCGTTCGTGTAGTACCAGGACTCGAGTGGTGTCGGCAGCCCAAGCATGTTCAAACCAAAATGGGTTGCTGCGTAATTGCGCAGATCGATCAATGGTGAACCGGGCAAGGGGCAAATCATGCATTAAGTTCTCCACAAAAAGCGATCCTACGCTCTTACGCGTAGTCTGCAGATATGAGAGTCATTACTTGGAATTTATTGCATGGAATTGCTTTAGCGCAGGGCGAATCTATGCCCAGCTTGGCGCAAGTCGCTAGCAAAATTTCGGCTGACATTATTGGGCTGCAAGAAGTGGATCGGGACCAACCTCGAAGTGAGCACGAGCACCAAACCCAGATAGTGGCACAAGCCATGGGATTACCACACTGGGTTTTTGCGCCAGCAATTATTGGCACACCCGGTGAATCTTGGGAAGGTGCAGACGATTCTCACATTCACGCTCACGATCATTTGCCGCACTACCAAACCGAGCCACATTACGGTGTGGGTTTAGCTTCGCGTTACCCAATGACAAATGTGGAAGTTTTAAGATTCAAAGCTGCCCCACTTTCGCTGCCGCTTGTAATTCCTGGTAACCCAAGACCCCGCATTATTAAAGTTGCCGATGAGCCTCGGGTCGCGATCATCGCTGATCTTGAGACCCCTTCGGGAATCGTTACCGTTGCAACTGCGCACTTGAGCTTTGTTCCTGGCTACAACGTAAAACAAATACGCCAGCTGAGTAAGCACTTAACTGAACGAAAAAATCCAGTATTAATAATTGGGGATTTTAATTTGCCTGGGCAAATATCTGCGCGCGTTACTCGTTGGGATTCACTTGCCAAGCTAGCAACTTATCCAACGTTTAAGCCACGTATTCAGTTTGATCATATGCTTGCTCGAGGTTTTAGCGAGGAAAGTGTCAAGCTTGCAAAGGCAAGTGCTCATACTCTTGCCTTAGAAATTAGCGACCACTGTGCACTCGTTGTTGAAATTAGTAATTGAACTTTACGAGATTAGTTCTGCCAGTTCAGCTATCGAAAGTAAAGCTTTTGGCTTTTCAATAATTTGATCTGCTACGTAATAGAAAACGGCTTCGACTTGTTCTGGGGGAACTCCAAGTGAGAGGGCTGCTGCTTGGCGATAAATGCTCAGTTGTAAATCGTTCGCCGTGCCTGGCTTTCCAGTTTTCCAATCCACTACAACCCAGCTATCGGGCGCCTCTGCATCATCACTAGTTCCCTTGAATAAGCCATCTAAACGACCGCGCAAAGTTCGACCACCCAAAACAAGCGCAAATGGCAACTCAAGATGAACTGGAGTTCGAGCAAAAAATGGTCCAGCTTCAAACGCTGCTTTAAGTTTTTGAAGCTCATCATCAGAATAAATTTCATCATCCATCGCACCTGGCAAAGTCTGCGCATCAATTAAAGCGCGCTTGCCATAAAACGTTTCAACCCAAGAGTGAAATGCCGTGCCCCGATCTGCAGCTCCCGATGGCTGCCTTGGCATTGGTCGCACCAAGGTTTTTAGAAATTCCACCGGATCGGTGTCAAGGGAAATTAACTGGCTGGCGGAAAGTGAACCAGGAAGGCGCACAACTCGCTGGGTTGCGCTTTGAGACTGTGCTTGCGATGCCAGGGCTGCAATGTCTTGTTCCCAAGACTCAATTAAATTAACTTGTTCCTGCGTTAGTCCTGAAATGTCATGCGGCTTAGTTACTGCAGCGTTAACTAACCCTGCGGCTTCCTGCAATTGAGAGCGAACTTTTGCACTAACGCCAGCAGGCCAGATTGGGTGGATCACATTTTCCAGCATTGGATTTTTTGCTTCATCCTCTGGTGCAAGCGTCCATAAATCAGGGTGAGTAGCTTGCGCGTGTAAATTCTCCAAAAAATTACTTGGACCGCGAACCCGACTTTGGGTTGGTCCCCACCAGGAACCACTTCCTATTACCGTTTTGGCAGCGCGCGTTACTGCAACATAAGCAAGTCTGCGCTCATCGATAATGGCAAGTTGCGCAGCAGCGCTGGTGTAAGCCGTGTAGTCCACACCTCGTGGTCCAGCGACTGCTGGAAATTGCGGTAACCCAGGATTTAGCGGAGCAGTTAAAACATCCTGTGGAATTCGAAATGCATTTCTTGGCCAATGCCGATCTTTTGGCGTTGAAGGAAAAACCCCAGAAGTTAAATCTGGGATGACAACGGTTGGGAACTCTAAGCCTTTAGATTTATGGATCGACATAATTATTACGGCGTTGTCGCTCAGCGTTACTTCAGCATCAATTAACGAATTGAAGCGCTCACTTGTTCGCACGTATTCCAAGAACGCAGCCACACTCGAGTCACCTTCAAGATTTCTAAAGTTTCCAGCTAGATCAATTAACGCTGCTAACCGATCAAAGTGCGTTGAACCAGTTGGCGAGTTCAATGTCATTGCCTCGATGCCAATGCCAGTAACCCGGATGATTCGGCTAATTAAATCAATGGCCGATTCGGTGCAGTACCTTCGCAGCAATCGAAGTTGAGTAGCAAGTTCCATCATGCGGGCGCGCGCTTCGCTGGAATATTGCATGCCATCATTTGGGCCTACGAGTTCCAAGGCGTCCAGCAAACTCACGCGCTGCGACTTGTCCACAGCTGAAACGATTTGATCTAGCTCAACCGAAATGGGTGTGCCTGGAACATGATCCACTCTTACTAGTTCGCCAGCATGTCGACCTAAGATCGCTAAATCACGCGCGCCAATTTGCCATCTTGGGCTCAATAAAATTCGAACTAACGCGGGATTAGCGGTGGGATCATAAGTTGCCTCTAGATAACTAATTACTTCCCGCACTTCTGGCAAATGAATTAATGCACCAGGATCTACAACTTGCACGGGAATTCCGCGTTCCTCTAATCCAGTTATGTAATATCCTGCATTTTTTTTCTCTCGAAGTAGTACGGCTACGTCATTCCAACTTTTTGCTGGCTTTAATTTTGCAATTTGATCACAAACCCAATTAACTTCATCGGCAAAAGTTGGGAGTAACGCAGTGTGTATTTCGCCTGGCGGCATAGCATCATCGCCTGGAACAAGCTTAACTATTTCTGGATGAATAGCGCGCAGTTGATCGCTTAGTACATTTGCAGCGCCAAGAATATTATTTCCAGATCGACGATTTACGGTTAAGTTATAAATCGCTGCTGGCTCTTGCTGGCCTGCGATGACGCGGCTAAAGTCAGTCTTGAAATTTCCCATGTTGGTAATCTCTGCACCGCGCCAACCATAAATTGCTTGGCAGGGATCACCTACTGCCATGACCGGATGCCCCTGGCCAAAAAGTTGCTGAAGTAAAACTTTTTGCGACAGTGAAGTGTCTTGATACTCATCTAGCAGCACAACATGAAATTGTTCTTTAAGTAGTGAGCGCATAGTTTGCGAATTCTGCGCCGCTTGCGCAGCCAATCTGATCTGGTCAGAGTAATCAATTACGTCATTCGCTAACTTAGCTTTTCTAAAGTCCAGCACTAATTCTGCAAGCGCAATGCGCTTTGCGCTGGTTGCAATCATTTCTTCAGTTAATTTTTGCTTCTTTTCCAGATTATTTAAGGCCGAAATTCGAAGCCTGTCACTTTCCATAATGTCATTTGGATCCACTAAGTAATTTGAGCAATGTTCATCAAGTTTTAATAGTTCGGTTACCGCGTTCGTGGGTGAATAACCCAGTGCTCCTAAGTCTTGAGAGGTGTTGCAGATGACTCGAAGCGCAAGTTGATATCGCGTGGCATCAACGACAACCCGAGCATCTGGTTCCAAGCCAAGGCGAAGCGCATGTTCTTTAAGTAATCGCGAGCCGAATGCGTTATAAGTTGAAATTATTGGCTCACCAGCATCGAGTTGGGCAGCTTCAGGTGGCAGGAATGCCAAAGCTTTTGGTAAGTAGCCTCGAACTCGATTCAATAATTCATTCGCTGCTTTAGTGGTAAAGGTCAGCCCCAGAATTCGATCTGGCGCAACCTGCTGCGTCATTATCAACCACGC
>JBDNJO010000042.1:0-21036 GCA_041687715.1 Candidatus Nanopelagicales bacterium | reverse complement strand
GAGTCCAGCGGCGATACACAAATACCTGTGTTCACATTATTTGTGACTGCGCCAACTGCCAGCTCAGCCATCGTCGTAGTGAACACAGGAATTGCACCAGCATCACACAGTTTTTGAACCATGGCGGCATGTTTGAGTTCTGGTTTCCCCGCAATCTTAGCTCCGTTGGTCGTTACGACCCCTTTGATGTCAATGTTTGCTTTTACAGAAAACGGAATTCCTTCAAGAGGCCTACTTGTACCTGTGACAAGTTTTTGCTGTGAGGCACTTACTAACTCTGAGAAATTTGTTAATCGACTTTCTATCGCGCAGTAACTGTCATTGACGCTTACTGCTGACTCGAAAACCTCAGCGACGCTCACCCCGTCCCTGTAGTTATTGCGAAGATCTGCAATTTGCTGCTTCACTTACGAAGATCCAAAAGTCTGGCAGGTTTTTGCCTGGTATTAAGTCCGGTTAACTCTGCCGTTTGCCCTGAGGCAACTAACTCAACCTCGACAGTTACCCCAAGTTTTTGGGCGAGCAACTGTTTTACTTCTTCATGTAATGTTTCAGGGTTTTGGGAAACTTCAATTACGACAGTTAGCGTCTCGATTCCATTTACATGTTCCACCCGACATACATACTCACCAGTGAACAATGCAACTCCTTGCAACATTCCACCGATTGCTGTTGGGTATACATTTATGCCCTTTAACTTAACCATGTTGTCACTGCGACCAAGAAGTCCAACAATCTTCTGGAATGGAAAGTCGCTACTTCCAGAAGTGTGCAGCGCTGTTAAATCATGGGTATTGAATCTAATCAAGGGAGCTAAATCATTTTTTCCAAGACTGGTAACCACCATGTCACCCATTTGATCGCCACTATCCGGTGAGCTGATGATCTCAAGGTAATTAGCATCTTCCCAAACGTGCATTCCATCGCGCTCTGGACCTTCAGTAGCCACAATTCCGGTATCCGCTACGCCATACCAGTTATAAACTTTTGCTCCACCCCATGCTTTTTCCAGTGCCTCTCGGCCACCATCAAGCACGTGCCCAATTATCATTCGAACCGGTATGTCAGTTCCAGGAACCAGGTCGCTATCTCGAGCAACTTGAGAAAGCTTTAACAAGTAATCTGCAAAACCAACTAAAACGGTAACGCCAAACTGGGACATGACTGCCACTTGGCGCTCTGATCGTGTTTCAATTCCAGTGCCCGCAGTGAGCATTAATGCCTCGGTATATCGAGTGGCAGCCTCGCGAATGTAATGGCCACCATTAACTAGACCATGACCGTAAACACTGTGCATTACATCTGTGGCGTTAACACCGAGCCAGGTATAAGTTCTGCCAAGAAGTGCATTTTGGACTTCTCGACCCCAAGGTCCCCATAAAACTGGTTGCGGATTTCCAGTTGTGCCGCTGGTTGTTTGTAGCACCCGCTGTGTACGTGGCTTTTCAATTCGAGTGGGCAAGCTACCAAATGGTGGATGCGCTTCGATGTCAGCCAAAATCACAGACTTGTCGATCATTGGCAATTTGGTGATGTCAGATAGATCCGTTACATCAGTTGGTTTTATGCCAGCCTCAAGCCAAAGTGAGCGATAGAGTGGAGTATCCCAAGCGCATTCCAAAACAGATTTAAAGCGTTCTTGCTGTATGTCTTCGAGTGCTTGCCGCGACATTCCGGAATAACGCGCGATGAATCCAGCACCAGTGGGGTAGTCATAACTTAATTTTTGGTAGTCAAAGGAATCAAAGTAGGGCGAACTCATTACAGCACCTCAAGTAAGGGAGATAAATCTAATTGATTTTCTAAATCATTCACAGTGCTCACGATATCTTTAAACAAGTCAGTTCGGCCGACCAGTTCCAAGTTCCCGCTGAGTTTTTGATGTATTTGAGTCTCGCTCATCGGATTAGTTGGACTACCAAGTGAATAAGGCATAACTTTTTCCAGCACTTGTCCGTTTTTGAGTGTAATTGTTACGCCCTGAGGATTGAATGCGTTTAAATCAGGGTTGCTATCGGCAGTTACGGAAATACGTTTCGCCCAATCGTAAAGTTCGGGATTTCGCAGATTGGTTTCGGAATAGCAATCTAAAGATACTAACCCAGTATCAATTGCAAGTGGAATTAAGTAAGCCAAACATAGTCGTGCAGCACCCACTGGCATTTCGATATCAGGGCGACGGCCGACCAAGTTGTAAACCATTGGAGGGACAGTAACCGCAATCGATTCAATTTGATCTCGAGTTAGCGTGTGCTCGGCACGCAGTTGCAAAATTGCATCGATAGCACCATGTGTAGCGCGCCCACTTGGAAATGGCTTTAGCGATGTTCGGGTAACTTCCCATTGCTGGCCAAGGCGATTCATTAAATCTTCTGGGTTACCTGATTTTTCAAAAAGTGAAAAGTACCCGTACTTACCTTCCAAAATATATTCTGGGCCGATAAATCCAATCTGTGCGAGGTCTATGGCATTTATCGCTGCTCGCGCATTGAAACCAACTTGCAATGCTAGAACCTGCGCACCTTCGGTATGCGCTTGCATAGTTCCAGATAATTGCCCGTAAACAATTCCAAGTGCCGACATCGCAATTTCTCGAGTTGGCGATGAAATCGAATTAATGGCTGCCACGGCGCCAATAGCTCCAGCTGTGGCTGGGCGAAAGAATTGCAACGGTGATGTAGTGACATCGCCAAGGCCGCCGGCAATATCAACTCCAACACAAACTGCTTTAATCAAATCTTCACCCGTTGGAAGGTAACCATTCAAAATTTGCTCACGCTGCATCCAAGCAATCACGCTTGGCAGAACTACGGTCATTGGATGCACAACTGCTGGTTCATGAATGGCATCGAATTCCAGAGTATGCATCTGGTGCGCATTAATCATGGCGGCATTTGCAGCATCAAGTTTGCGCTTCATATTCCAACCATTTGAGGTTTGCCCCGAGCTGTTTTGCGTGGCGAATTCTTGGAGCCACCCAGACTCAGTCGTGGAGCTACCCGCCAGACCAACCCCGATACTGTCCAAAATTAGGGTTTTCGCACTTTGCCTTACAGAGTCAGGAATATCAGCAAATTTTAGGGACAAACTGTGCTCAACTGCCCTAGAAATAAGGGGAATTGCAGTATTTGGGTTATCCATCGCGTTATCCAATCGTTACTGGTTACTGACTTTTCTATCCTATTTACCTGCGAAATGTAAAAGGTATGAGGTTTGATTACTTCAACGTAGTTGCGATATTACGTTACCGACCGCAACCAAAGAAAGTTCGGAGAGTATATGAGTAAAAAGTTAAAGGCGCTAATCATTGGATTCAGCCTTTTCTTTGTTACCGCCTGTTCAGGTGGAGCAGAGTCAAGTGGTTCTGGCGCAATAAGTACGAGCGAAATTGTCGCTCTTTCAGAGGATGTGCCACCAGGTCTTGACTCGGACGGTCCATCAGCTTCCATCCCAGTAACTCAAATGGCCATTGGCAACATCATGGAACCACTTGTTTACTACAAAGATGGTGCAGCGAATGCCACGGGCGTAGGACTTTTTGATTTCAATGAATTCGAAGGTCGCTTAGCTGAATCATTCACGTACGACGAAGCGACACTGACGTGGACTTTCAAGTTGCGTCAAGGTGTTGTCGGATGTAACGACGAGACATTCAATGCTGACGATGTGCTTTACACATTCGCCCGCGCAAAGAGTGTTAGTGGAAGCGCGCCAATTGGCTGGTTCCTATCCAACGTTGCTGATATTGCAAACTTCACTGCTGGAGTATTCGATGCTGATGCAGCTGTGGCTACTGCAGCCAAAGAACTTGGCGACGAAGTTACCAAGGTTGATGACTACACAGTAACCATCAAGCAAGCAAAGCCAAACAAGTTGTTATTACCTGTTCTTACGATATTTGGTTTGAACATCTTTGACAAAGAAGGAATGGAAGCAAACGCTACCCCTGAAGACCCATGGGCTCATGAGTATTCAAATAACACCAACCTTCCATCATTTGGCGCTTACTGCATCGACAACTGGGTAAAGAGTGATTCGATGACTCTTGTAGCCAACGAAAACTATTACGCAGGTGCTCCAAGCATTAAGAAGGTTGTTTGGCGCAAGGTACCAACTTCAGCAAACCGCTTAGCCGCAGTTCAGACAGGTCAAGCTCAGATTGTTGACAAGTTGACTCCGAGCGAATTTGCCAGCCTAGATGGTGTCGAGGGTGTCAGTGTTTCTGCAGTAACTGGAAACCAGAACCTGTTTGTTCACATGAACTTCCTGACAAAGCCATTTGACAACGTTCTTGTCCGCCGTGCAATTGCTTCGGCAATTGACTACGACAAGATCATCGCAAATGGTTACTTCGGTAAGGCGCAAAAGTGGGATAGCCACATGCCAAGTACTTACCCTGGTTACAAAAAAGCAGATAGTCCTTACACCTATGATCCAGAAGCAGCCAAGGCACTCTTAGCTGAAGCTGGATACGTAGATGATGGGTCACTGAAGCTGACATACATCACAGAATTGGAATCAACACTTGGTCCAATTGCAACTCAGATCCGTGCGGATTTGGCAGCAGTTGGAATCAACATCGAGCTAGATCCAATTCCTCAGAGCCAATTCGGTGACCGCGCACTTGTTAAGCGCGATCTACCATTTGCGCTCAATGACAACGAAAAGCCAATTGCGGTTGATTCGGGATATGCAACATTGCTGTTCTTCGTTTCTGCAGCCAACGGCAGCTTGAACAACATGGTTAACTACGAAAGCACAACTGTAGATGACCTATATGTTCAGCTTAAGAACGAAGGTGACAACACCAAGCGTGATGCGTTACTTGCACAGGTGCAAGAAACACTCATGACTGATGTCACCTGGGTTCCAGTTGTTGAATACCAAACTCAGTGGGCACATTCGGACAAGCTGTCTGGAATTAAGTGGCACCCTGACAATGGCATTCGATTCAAGGATCTATCAGTAGCTAGCAACTAGTTACAAAGCGGATGTGCGACCGAAGCAGAAAATCGCTTCGGTCGCACATCTTCGCAAGGTATGTTTTTTAAATACAGAGATTGGGAAGACAAAAGTGGCAAGTTATGTGTTACGTCGAATATTTATCGGTTTCCTGCAAGCAGCTGGAATTACACTTGTCGTCTTTTTCGTAATTAGATCATTACCCGCAGATCCCGTCGCAAGACTTGTCGGCTTCAACTCGACGCCAGATGTTTACAATCAGGCCAAAGCCTCCCTAGGTTTAGACCGCACGATTTGGGTGCAACTAGGCGACTTTGTTGGCACAGATGGCTCAGGTGTTATTACTGGTGATCTTGGAAAATCTTGGGTCACAGGTTCATCCGTAACCTCCGGAGTCGCGACGACTTTGCCAATCACACTTCAGTTAGTTCTCCTTTCTTTCGTAGTTGCTATCGCTATTGCAGTGCCAATCGGAGTTGCTACGGCCAAGCGTCCAGGCGGAAAGCTTGATAAGTCGGTATTTGGTTACGGACTTTTTGCTGGAGCACAGCCTGAATTCTGGTGGGCATTGATGTTTATTTTCTTTTTTTACTTCCAACTTGGAATCGCTCCCGCACCACTTGGAATGCTTGATCCACTTATGGTTGCGCCAGATAAAATTACCGGATTCATTTTGATTGATTCGCTGCTAACTGGGCGAGTAGATGCATTTTTTAATGCACTCTGGCATTTATGGCTACCAATAATGACGTTAGCGTTTATTTTGTCTGGCCCAATTATTAAGATGACTCGCCAGAGTATGGCAAGAGTTTTAAGTAGTGAATTTATTCTTTATTCCCGTGCCTCAGGCTTGAGTCGTAAGCAGATTGCCAGGTCTACATTACGCGCCAGTTTGCCCCCAATTTTAACGTTAACTGGCATTCTGTTTGGATTTATGCTGGGCGGCGCAGTTCTGATTGAACAGGTATTTTCACTTAATGGATTAGGTTCATATTCAATTCGCGCTGTTCTTAATCTTGACTACCCTGCAATTCAAGGAACCGTTTTAATTATCACAATAATTTCGCTAATTGTTTATCTAATACTCGATTTAGTTTTGGTATTCATTGATCCGAGAGTGAAGGCACAATAATGGCAAAGAAATCAGTCAAAGAATCTGCGGTGTTCAAAAAAGCACTTTGGTACCACGATCGCCTACTTCTAGCAGGTGTGATCATCGTTAGCCTTGCGCTTTTTCTCAGTGTGTTTGGCTTTATGATCGCCCCATACGATCCAGGCACTCCAGTTGGTCCAATTTCTCAGGCACCGTCTAGCCAGCATTGGTTTGGTACTGACTCCTCCGGCCTGGATGTTTTTAGCCGGGTAATTACAGCGCCAAGAATTGACGTAGTTCTCTCAGTAAGCGCTGCACTACTTTCGGGCCTATTTGGAACGTTGATCGGACTTGGTACTGGATTTTACGAAGGACGTTTTTCTTCTCTTGTGATGCGCATTTCTGACGTGCTGCAAGCTTTCCCGATCTTCATTTTGGCGATGGTGTTAGTTGCACTAACAGGACGAAATCTAGTCAACCTAATCTTTGCGTTAACATTTTTGTACACACCAATTTTTGTGCGTCTCACTCGCACTGAAGTGCTAACTCAAAAAACCAGAACTTATGTCGAAGCAGCAAGAGCGACAGGAAATTCTGAGTGGAGAATAGCTCTCAAGCACGTACTTCCTAATTCGTTGACGCCTTCGTTAATACAGTTATCCGTAACTGTTGGATTCGGAATTTTGCTCACTGCTGGACTTTCCTTCATCGGCGCAGGAGTAAGACCACCTACTCCGGAATGGGGATTAATGATTGCAACCAGCGCGCCAAGATTGATTCTTGGTGAATGGTGGTCGTCACTATTTCCAGGCATTGCAGTTTCGTTAACCGTATTTGGATTTGCAGCATTAGGAAACGCCCTTGAACGGCGGGTTGGCTCCGCATGACCGAGCCAATTCTTGAAGCAAAAAATTTAACGGTTATCTACTCGACGCTAGACGGACCCGTTGTCGCTGTAGAAGATATCAACCTTGAACTTTTTCCTGGTGAGATTGTAGGTCTAATTGGTGAGAGCGGATCTGGAAAGTCCTCATTAGCTTTAGCACTTCTTGGACTGGCGCGTTACCCAGGTCGCCTTGAAGGTGAAGTTCACTTCGGCGATAAAGAATTAGTTAGGATGGCCGAAGACGATGCTCGTTTACTGCGCGGTAAAGAAATCTCGCTGATAACGCAAAAGCCTCGACAATCGCTGAATCCATACCTAAACGTTGGTACTCAAATCAGCCGAGTTTATCGAGCCCACACCGATGCGTCCCAAAGCGAAGCAATGAAGCACGCAGTTGTCTTGCTTGAGAATGTTGGCATTAATGATGCTGAGCGTCGCATTGACGCATATCCCCATGAACTATCCGGCGGTATGGCCCAGCGAGCCTTGATTTCAATGGCCCTTAGTTCAGAGCCAAAGTTATTGATAGCCGATGAACCAACTAGTGGCTTGGATGTGACGATCCAAGCGCAGTTCCTGGATCGAATGTGGCGAGCAGCGCGTGACAGAGGAATGACTGTTCTATTAGTTACCCAGGATTTGGGAGTTATCGCCAACTACTGTGATCGAACCATAATCATGGAAGATGGAAAAATCACATCAGTAAAAGAAACCAAAGATTTTTTTGCAAATCCCGACAACGCATATGGCGAACGCATTCTAAAACTTGCAAGAGCGCACCGAACGACTCTTGAAGCGCCCACTATGCAAGATAATGACATTATTCAGGTTAAGGATTTACGTAAAACTTTTAAGGTTGAAGACGACAAAGTCCTTCAAGCAGTTGACAGCATTTCGTTCAACATTAAAAAAGGTAGATCACTGGGCCTGGTAGGGGAAAGTGGCAGCGGTAAAACAACTGTTGGCAGAATGATCTTGCGCTTACTGGAACCGGACAGTGGGTCTGTTGAACTTGATGGGGAAAATATTTCTGAACTTTCACTCAAAGAGTTCAATCAACTCAGGTCAAAGATTCAGGTGGTATTCCAAGATCCCTTTGATTCTTTAAACCCCCGTTGGCCAATTTTCAAAAGTATCGAAGAGCCTTTAAAACTTCATTCTTCGATGTCATCTGGGGAACGACGTGAGCGCGTACTTGAGGTAATGAATGCAGTGGGATTAGATTCCAATTCGGTAGCTCAAAAACCGGGTGGACTTAGCGCCGGCGAGCAGCAACGCGTTTGCCTAGCTCGAGCCCTAGTCACCCGTCCAGAGTTTGTCGTCTTGGATGAACCAACGTCAGCGTTGCCTCCTGCAGCGCGCGCAGAACTCATCTTGTTATTAAAAGATCTGCAAACGAAATTAGGACTTTCATTTATTTTTATTTCACATGACTTAAGTACGGTTCGTGAACTTTGTCATGATGTTGCTGTCATGTACCTCTCACAGGTAGTTGAGGTAGGTACAACTGAGGAAATTTTTGCTGATCCAAAGCACCCGTATACCAAGGCGCTGCTTGATTCAGTTTTGTTTCACGATCCAAATTCGCGTCGAGTAGATAAAGCGCGCCTGACCGATTTGGAGGGTGAAATCCCAAGCCCAGTTGATTTGCCAAAGGGTTGTTACTTAGCAGGACGTTGCCCATTTGTTGAGTCTCGTTGTACCGCTGAAGCGCAAGTTTTAACTATTACAAACGGCAAACAATCGGTTCGCTGCTGGAAGGCATCCGAAAACCATCCATTTGGTAACTCGTAACTCGCTCCCAGGGATAAATGTGAATAGCGAATCACGAGTTGTCATTATTGGGGCCGGTGCCTCAGGTGCTGCATTTGCTTGGCGACTAGCGCAACAAGGAGTTAAGTCAATTTGCTTAGAGCGAGGCGATTGGCTAAACCCTGATGATATTCCAACCGACCAAGCAGATTGGGAATATCGCCGAATAACTGACTTCTCACCTAATCCAAATGTGCGTAAAGCTAAATCTGACTACCCGATTCTTGATGCGAATAGTGAAATCAAACCGCTGATGTATAACGGAGTTGGTGGTAGCACCATTATGTGGTCTGCGCACACACCAAGGTTTCGGCCCTCTGACTTCAAAATAAATTCCCTTGATGGTGTTGGATTTGATTGGCCAATTTCATATTGGGATCTAGCTCCGTATTACGAAATCAACGATTCCGTAATGGGAACATCTGGCGTCGCCGGTGATCCAGGTAATCCACCGCGGACACCGCGCGATACTCCGGCTCTGCCGTATGGCGCAGTGGGCACAAAAATGGCAAATGCTGCAACACAACTGGGCTGGCATTGGTGGCCAAGTGATGGAAATATATTTTCCAAATCTCATGATGATCGATTCGGCTGCAATAACTGTGGTCCTTGCGAAATGGGATGTCGAATTGGCGCCCGCGCATCAGTGGACATAACTTATTGGCCAAAAGCGATTGCCATGGGCGCAGAGTTAATTTTGAATGCGTCAGTTTCACACATCGAAGTGGACGCCAAGGGATTTGCGAACAAGGTAATTTGGTTTGATCAAAATGGCACGGAGCAAGCTACCTCATGCGATTTTGTCGTAATGGCAGCTAATGGAATTGGTACGCCACGAATTTTATTGAACAGTGTTAGCAACTTATTTCCAAGTGGCCTAGGAAACTCCTCAGGACAAGTCGGCCGCAATTTCATGCTGCATCCAATTGCAGGTGTTTCTGGAGTTTGGGATGAACCAGTCCAAAGTTGGGCTGGAAATGATGCATTTTGTCTGCTAACACAGCACTTTTATGAAACAGATTCAAGCCGAGATTTCAAACGTGGATATGAGATGCAGGTAACACGAGGACAAGGACCATTGATTTCAGCCCTTGGCGGCTTTGGTCTAAATGTTCCATGGGGTCAAGGTCATCACGAAAGATTTGATCAAGTGTTTGGTCGTGTGGCTACCGTTGCAGTTACCTGTGAAGATCTGCCAACTGATACCAATTTTGTCTCGATCGATTCCAACGTTACAGATCGCTTTGGTGTTCCAGCCGCAGTCATGAACTACGAGCTAGAAGCTAACGCACAACAAATGAAATCACATGGCATTGAAAGCGCTAAGGCATGGCTCGCTGCAGCTGGCGCGCGTGAAATTCTAGTGAACCCACTTGTTGCCCAAGCAGGTTTTCATTTGATGGGAACAACTCGCATGGGAACTGATCCAAATATTTCAGTAATTGGACAAGATTGTCGAGCGCATGATGTGCCAAATCTACTTGTGATTGATGCGAGCGTGTTCGCTAGTAGCGCGGCAGTGAATCCAACCCCAACGCTTCAAGCAATTGCGCTGCGCGCAGCGGACCAACTTGTGAAGTCTGGTATGTGATGGCTACCTTTGCAGAAGATGTACAGCGGGCATTTGCTGACACAGTTTTACCAGGAAATTTAAAGTGGCCAAAAGCTTCAGAGGTATTGAATTTTCCACTTCATCATCTTTCAAGCGTTGAAATTTCGTCGGAAATTTTAAATCTAGATATTTGGGGTCGCCTCGTGTCCGCAAGTCCCGAGTCCCGGCAAAGTATTGGTTCTGAAATAGAGCGCGATCTTTCGGCAGTTTTTCAATTACTACTTCCTCTGATATTTTCGGCCTATTATTCCCACCCAGAGGTGCTTTCTTTAATTGAGGCTGAACACAGTTACCCAGCTAGGCCACCAATGCCCGAAGGCCAAACCTTCATATTGTTAGCTAGTCCACCAGCACTGCCTGAGGTCACAAAACCAATTTGGCGAAAAGATGGAACGGAAACTGGCGAAAAAGTTTTTGCACTGCAAGCAACCGATCCAAGAAAAGAATGGAAACTAGAGGAGATCATGAGATGGCATACGTCATAGTTTTATTTAATTTAAAATCTGCAACAAATGTGGGTGAGTATGAAACGTGGGCTCGCACGACAGACTTACCAACGGTAAATGCCCTTACTTCTGTCAATAAATTTACGGTTCTCAAAGGAACAGGTACTTTCAGCGGAGAACCATCCCCATTCCAGTACATTGAAATTATCGATGTGGCAGACATGGATCAATTAACTACCGATGTAAGCACTGAAGTAATGCAAAAGATCTCAGCACAATTCCAAGAATTTGCCGACAACCCAACATTCATCGTTACTGAAACACTTTAGGAGTAAAAATGCGTGGACTAACTGGAAAAACCGTTCTAATTACAGGGGCAGGTCGACAAAAAGGACTTGGTGAAGGAATAGCGAAACGCTTTATGGAAGAGGGCTGCAATGTTGTAATTGCGGACTTGGACAAAACAAGTGGCAGCCAATTCCCAGAGCATGGTGTTCCAACCAAGTCGGAAATGGAATTAGTGGTTGCCAATCTAAACAGCTCAGCAACAGGCAAAGCCATCAGCGTTAGCTGTGATGTGCGCAATGAATCAGATGTTGAAGCCGCTGTAGCGCACACCATAAAAGAGTTCGGTTCCATTGATGTGCTCGTAAACAATGCTGGTATCGGCTATCTGATGAGCCCAGTGGTTGATACGCATGAAGAAGATTGGGACGCAGTTCTAGATGTGAATCTTAAGGGAACATTTCTGGCAACAAAGCACGCAGCCCGTGCGATGATTGGGCAGAATACTGGCGGTCGAATCATAAATATTTCTTCTCAAGGTGGAAAAAGTGGATTTCCCCATGCCTCCGCTTACGTTTCATCCAAGCATGGCGTAATTGGATTTACCCGCGCCGTTGCTATTGAACTCGGAAGTCACGGAATAACGGTAAACGCAGTTTGTCCAAACCACGTCACAACCGGACTGGGGTCTTGGCAAAATGACTATTTCTCAAAACTACTCGGTCTTTCACTTGATGAGTACATGTCAGCAATGAAGGGTCGAATACCACTTGGACGCACTGGACTACCCTCCGATATCGGAAATGCCTGTGCCTTCTTAGCAAGCGAAGATGCCGAATACATAACCGGAGAAGCTATGAATGTCTCCGGTGGCGAAGAAACTCACTAACTAAACAACCAGGAAAGAGGAATCAAATGTCTGTTCTAAAGTTCAAATTAATTGAGAAAGATGGTGCAACATCTGAAAAGTCTTTGGACTTCTCACGTTGCTACAACCTTGGCTTCACTATGCGTGACGAAGCTAAGATGCAGGCTCACCTTGAAGAATGTTACAAACTAGGTATCAAGGAACTAATTTGTGAACGTCCGCCGTTGGTAATGCCAATTAGTTCGTGGGCAGTACTTACCGATACTCACATTGGTGTGCAGCGCCCTAAAACTTCAGGCGAAGTTGAAATCGTCACCATAGTTGATGAAAATGACGAGATCTTTGTGACTGTTGGCTCCGACCATACTGATCGCTCACTTGAAACCATTGACATTCCATGGTCTAAGCAAGTAGCTCCAAATGTTGTAGCTCCACAAATGTGGCGCTGGAATGACGTCAAGGATCACTGGGATGACATTCACATGGAATCTTGGGTAATCGACAAGGGCGAAGTTGTTAAGTTCCAAGAAGCTATGGTGAATGAATTTTGGACACCAGCAGAAATGGTTCAAGGTCTGCGAGAGAGTGTGGTTCGCGTACCTGGACCAAATATTTTATTTAGTGGAACTGTGGTTTCTATTGGTGAAGAATTACGTTTTGCCGAATCCTGGACTATCAAAATGACTGATCCAATTCTCAATCGTTTAATCGAACACACTTACACAGTTGATGTGCTTGGAAGTGAAGTTCTTAACGATGGATCCGCTTCAGGCGATGTCGCTAAGGGTTCCGCACTTACTGGCTGATGCTATGCAGGGCCTGCGCGATGCGAATCGCGCAGGCATCTTGCCAGTAGTTCGTCGTGATCATTGCGCCAACAGGTAAGCCATCAATAAATCCCACTGGGACACTAGTACTTGGGTGTCCAGTTAAGTTTGCCACTGCAGTATTTGCATAAAACGTCATAGTTTCAACGACTAAATTCGACAAGTCACCACTTTGCGCAAGTGGCAGGCCGGCTGGCGCCGTCGTTGGGCAAATGATTGCATCGAAGTTTTCAAAAGCATTTTGATAGGCCGCTTTTAAAACACCAACTTGAGCACTTGCTTTTGAGTAGACCGAGCCATCATCAATCAAAGACATATGTCGTCCAGCGAGTACGGTGATCGCAGTAACTAAACTAATTTGCTCTGGATGAACTGATAATCTGCGGGTAATTTCTAAACTTGCGCTAGCGTCTCGTCCAAATCCAGCAAAATTTCGACCTGAAATCAGGCATAGATTTTGATAAATTCCATCAATCAAAATTGGTCCATAAATCTTTGAACCCATTGCGTGAATTGGAATACTCATCGGCGTGACGATTGCACCCATAGCCTCGAGTTGCATCGCTTGCTTACGGACTAATTCACTCGCCGCTGCCGACCCAATAAATCCTTGACCATCACCACTTGCGGTTGCTTCAAACCCCTCTTGTAATAATCCAATGCGTAAACCAGCAACTCCTTTGTGGACTTCAGGAGTGCACATTTGGTAACCGGTTGGCCAACTTGCTGGGCCACGTAGGGCGCTTTGCCGAGGATCATGCTCATCTGGTCCAGCAAGTGCATCCAAGGTGAGTGCCAGATGCTCAGCCGACCGAGCAATTGGACCAACATGATCCAAACTTGGCATCAAACTTGCAATGCCAGAATAGGGAAGTAGTCCATGGGTTGGTTTATGCCCGAGCACCCCACAAAATGCGGCTGGAATTCGAATAGACCCACCTTGATCTGCGCCCAAAGCCACATCTGCTTCGCCAGCAGCTACAACAGCAGCACTGCCACTACTTGATCCGCCAGCACTAAAACCAGGAGAAACAGGATTGTCTACTGCTAGTGGCCAGGAAGTAACGGATCCGCCGGAAATGCAAAGGTTTTCAGTTGTAGTTTTTCCAACAATCTGACCACCATTTTGAAGAATTCGTTCGACCACGCTGGCATCTGATTTTGGTACCCACCCAGCGAGTAATTGCGATCCCATTGACATTGGGATGCCAGCTAAGTTAATTGAGTCCTTGATTGCAAACTTCAGGTTTGCAAGCGTTCCAGACTTTGCTTGTGAGATATCACATTTATAAGTCCAGGCATTTTGTGGATTTTCCGTTGGAGCTTCGTAGTCGCGATCTATTGTTTCGACATCGTCTACTATCTCAGAAATAATTTTGTACTCGTCAGAAATAGATTTACAAGCCTGAAAGACTAATTCTATTTTGGTGGCACTTAAACCTAAATGCATTTCTCGGTTTAGGAATTCGAGTTGATCAACTGAAATTGAATACTTTGATTCAAAGTTGGTCATACTTTTGTCACCACTTTTCTATCTCCAAAAATAATCATTGCCACTCCAAGGACAACAAATGGGATCGAAACTAATGCTCCCTGTGATGGTCGATTGTGTACGATGGTTACGGCTAACAAGGTTGCAATAACGGGATTACTAAATGCGTAGGTGTTACCTATGGAAACTGACGATTTCGTCACGATCCAGTTAAATACCACTAACCCAATACTAGAACCAGCAACTATTAACCAGATTAATCCAACAATTGCGGCGGCATCTGGTTGCAGATTTTGCCATTGGCTAGGTTCATCTGTGAACAGCAGCGCTACAAAAATACCAAGCGCGGCAAAAAATAAATGGTGCGTTCCACTGATCATGGGCTGACTGGACTGTGGGGTTCGCGAGGCCAAGAATGATCCAATCGACCAACCCAACGCGCCAATAAAAGCCAGAATGAGACTGCCACTTGGCACCTCACCATTTTTTGATGCTGATAACAAAAGCGCACAAGTCCCAGCAAAGGCAATTACCGTTCCAATCAAGGTTGCCTGCGAAACTCGATCTCTAAAAATTAATCGCAACAAGACAACCCAAATTGGCACCGTTGCAATTACTAGGGCAGCTAACCACGACGGCATGCCACGGGATTGGGCTAAGGAAACACCACCGTTGCCCAGTGTCAGCATCAAAACTCCGAGACTGACTGTTTGAAAAATTGCCCCACGAGGAATCAGTAATGAGCGCCACCCCGATCGCCAAGCGATGAAACTGGCCAAAATTAAACTTGCACTTAAAAATCGAATAAAAACTGATGTTAATGGTGGGAAGCCACTTACGGCTTTTTCAATTCCTAAAAAACTGCTACCCCAACATATGTAAAGCACCAAAAGACCTAGGCCAAGAGATGTTCTTTCGGAAACGCGAGGCATGCGTGGTTAGCGATGTGTTTCTAAAATCCTGCGAGCGGATCGAATTATTGCTTCGTCTACGAGTCGGCCATCTGAGTCAACGCAGACGCCCAAGCCTTGGGCTAAGGCCAACTCGTAGTGCTGCATAGTGTCCTGAGCTTTTTCAAGTTGTTGCGGCGTGGGAGTGAAAACTGAATTCACAATTTCAATTTGAGCAGGGTGAATACATGCTCGGCCAAAGTAACCCATGTCAGCAAGGGCTTGGGTAGTTTCGCGAAACATTTCGAGATCCCGGAAATTGGTGCTGACCGGCCCGATTGGCGAGGTAATGCCGGCGCCAGCGCAGGCAACTACGGTTTGCTGTCGAACGTAATTGAACTGACTTGAATGGGCATCTGGTGTAACGCCCAAATCGGCTGAAAGGTCAGCCTCCCCAATTTGTAGAAAATTAACTGCCGCATGACCCGCAATTTCTGCCAGTCTTGTGACTCCTAATCCGTCTTCAACTAATGCCATTATGTTTTGGTTTTTTGGGAGATCGCCAAGTCCCTCGACTAAAGCATCAATGTTCTTTGCGGACTGCGTCTTTGCTAAGACAAATCCATCCGCTAATTCCGTTGGGATTCCAGTGAGATCCATTTCCATTAAGGCACCAGGATTTAATCGAATCCAAATACTTGGCCAATCAACTTTTTTCTCATTCAAGAAGTTAGTTACCACGCTTCGCGCAGCTACTTTATTTGAGACGGCGACGCCATCCTCTAGGTCAACTATTAATGCGTCAGCACCTCGCGCCAGAGCTTTAGTTAACTTTTCAGCGTCATCGCCCGGAACAAACAAGTAGCTGCGAAGCATTAATTAATAACTTCCTTGCCAGAAATTAGTGACTTAGCAATAACCATTTTCATAATGTCATTGGTACCTTCACCGATTGCCATCAATGGGGCGTCGCGGTAAAGACGCTCAACAACATATTCTGTTGAGTATCCATAGCCACCATGAATTCGCATTGCCTCAAGCGTTGCCTTGATCGCAACTTCAGATGCGAAGTACTTTGCCATGCCGCTGTGCATATCTGAACGGGCGCCAGTGCCTTGTACGCTAGCGGCCCAGTAAGTAAGTAACCTTGCCGCTTGCAATTCTGTTGCCATTTCTCCGAGCTTTAGTTGAATTGCCTGAAAGTCCGAAATCGGGTTTCCAAAAGCTTCGCGCTCGCGACTGTACTTAAGTGATGCATCGTAAGCAGCTTGGGCAATACCAACAGATCGCGCTGCAATGTTTACGCGGCCTGATTCCAGTGCGCTTAGTACTTGCTTCATGCCCTTACCTTCAACTCCACCAACAAGTTCAGTAACAGGTACTCGAACATTTACCAGCGAAACTTCACAGGATTCTGGTCCCTTGTAGCCAAGTTTTCCAATGTCCTTGCTGATAGTAAATCCTGGTGTTCCAGCTTCCACCAAAATTACGCTCATTCCCTTGTGACGGGGATCAGCTTTAGGGTCAGTCTTCACAAGCACAGGTAGTGGGTCAGCGTGTCGAGCATTTGTGATCCAAGTCTTGGCGCCGTTGATTACGTAGTGATCGCCATCAAGCACGGCAGTGGTTTTAATTCCTTGCAGATCCGTACCAGCATCAGGCTCGGTAAGACCAATTCCAGTTCGACGTTTTCCAGTAGCTAAGTCAGGAAGGTATTTTTGCTTCTGTTCTGGTGTGCCATCTTTGGCAATTAGGTGACACGCTAATGAATGGCTACCCAGTACACCAGCAATACCCACCCAACCACGTGCTAATTCTTCAAACACAATTGCAAACGAAACTGGATCAAGGTCCAAGCCGCCGTACTCTTCAGGAACAGTCATTCCAAATAGCCCAAGATCCTTTAGCCCTTGGACTATCTTGGTTGGGTATTCACCCGACTTTTCCATCTCCATGGCAACGGGATTGATTTCTTTGTTAACAAAATCCCGCATAACGCTTTGAAAATCTTTTTGCTCAGCACTTAGTTCAAAATCCATTACTTATTCCAATTCCTTCTTTGTAGTTGCTTCAAATGCGTTGTTACTCGCAAGTTCCGTAATTTTTGCGTCGCTGTAATTCAGCCGATTTTTTAGAATTTCTTCTTGATCTTGATTTAACTTTGGAGCAGCTTTATGAGTTATTCGGGTAGAGCCGACTTTCACTGGGGAAGCAACACTTGAAACTTCCCCAAATACGGGGTGGTCAAACTTAACAATCATGTCTCTGGCGATGGTGTGACTATCCGCCAAAGCTTCACTAACAGAATTGACCTCGCCGCAAGGAACTCCAGCGGCTCGTAGTTCTGAAATCCATTCTTCGTTAGTGCGCTGCTTAAAAATATTTTCTAAAATTGGGAGAAGTTCATCTTTATTTTTAAACCGAGTTGCAAATGAATCATATTTAGCGTCCGTTGCAAGTTCTGGATGCTTCAGCACTTCAGTAAGGCGCACCCAGAATTTTTCCTTAGCGCAGCCGACTACCATCCAACTGTCCTTGGATTGGAAAACTTGAAACGGAACTAATGTCGGGTGAGCTGAATGATGGGTGCGACTCACTGAAAAGTCGCCGCTTAATTCCCAAGTTGCAACGTAGGTAAGCATTCCAAGGGCAGTGTCATAGAGACTTAGATCGCAATCTGTTCCAATCCCAGTTTTTCTTGCTGCGGTAACACCAGCAAGGATCGCAGTTGCAGCAACTAGACCACCGGAGAAATCAACAAGGGAAAGTCCACTTTTTGTTGGTGGTCCATCTGGTTCACCAGTTAGCGACATCCAACCTGTTAGCGCTTGGAGCATGTAGTCATATCCAGGGTCTAAAGCCCGTGGCCCAGTTTGGCCGTAGCCAGAAAGCGAGCAACAAACAATTGCAGGGTTAATGTCTTTTAGCTGGTCATAAGTAATGCCAATTTTTTCTGGAACATCGCCGCGAAGATTTGAAAACACTGCGTCACTTGTTCGTACTAAATCATGAAACACAGCTAGACCTGCTGTTGTTGAGATATTTAGACTAATACTTTGCTTGTTGCGATTAAATGATTCAAAAAATAGCGAAGTATCTTCTTGCTGAAACGGTGGAACCCACCTTGCGATGTCGCCTTTAACGGAAGGATCTTCGATTTTAATAACTGTTGCGCCTAGGTCGGCTAAATGCATTGTTGCAAAGGGACCGGCGCCGTATTGCTCAAGGGAAATGATGGTGACTGATTCAAGTGGCAGCATGATGCCTCCTTGAGTTGGCTCGCTAAAATGTCCTACCTTTTAATTGACTTTAATTGTATTTTTCACTTCTGGCAGGGTGAATTTCGAAAAATTATCAAAATCTTGGCTTTTGCGGCAAATTAGCCAGATTCGCCGGTGAATTGCTGGAGCTACTTGACGCGTTTATCCAGGGATAGATAAGTACTGTGAACGAAACCAAGGTGTTTTGCCATGGCGATCTGGACGCCAACTACGTCCCCAGCTGCAATTAATTGGGTAATTTCGAGATGTTCTTGCAAGATGCTGTCCCAAGTTGAGGCGCCTTCTTGGGATCGATCAAATCTGCCGCGCAACTGGTGAAAGACGGGCTCAAATAGGGCAACGATTAATGGGTTATCGGTTAGTCGCATAACTTCGCGATGCCAAAGCCAGTTAAATTCGTATTGCTCCTCCTTATTCTGTGGATTGAGAAATTTATGAAGATTATCTACCGATGCATATTTGATTCGAGCTGCTGCAAGCGCCGCCGCTGGAGGTTCAATTAGCGATCTAACTTCAGCTAGATGCGATATAGAAAGTGATTCGCCCTGCATAGTTAGGCCAAGTACATCGTTGAGCAACCGACTTATATCCTCGGGCAGAATCTGGGTTACAAATGTTCCACCGGTTCGCCCGCGAATAGTTTCTAAAAGTCCTTCAGAAGCAAGCAACCGCAAAGCTTCACGCAAAGTGCCACGACTTACTTGATAAACCTCAACTAATTCACTCTCAACCGGCAACTGATCGCCAGGATTTAAATCTCCAGTAGTGATTCGCAGTCGAATATCGTTTGCAATTCGGTCATACGCCGGAGGTCCCGCGGGTGTTCTAGCCATGTCATAACCATAGTTAAATTGCCATATATATGGTCAGTTTCTATGAATTAGAGAAAAGGTCTGAGGTATTGTCCGAAGTAACACTAGGACCGATCGGAGACAAAAAAGTGGCAATTTCAGATGTGGCAATAATTTCCGGTGCCTCAAGTGGCATCGGTCAGGCGACTGCAGTTCAATTGGCTGCTCGCGGAGTGCGAGTTGTAATTGGAACTTTCCCAGGCGATCCCCACGATCCCACAAAGACGCAAAGCCTGATCTCTGCAATTGGTGGCCAGTGCGTTATCCACGAAGTTGATGTCAGAGATTCAAATCAAGTTGATGAGTTCGCAAACCGTGCGATATCTGAATACGGTCAACTCGATATTGCAGTGGCTAATGCCGGTATCTTGCGCAATGCTGCCCTGGCAGACATGACTGATGCGTTGTGGGATGACATGCTCCAAGTCGATTTAACTGGAGTGCTACGAACTTTTAGGTCAGCAAGCAAGGTTATGAAATCCTCTGGTCACTTAATTGCTGTCTCATCTATTGCTGGGGCAGTTTATGGTTGGCCAGATCATGCACACTACGCAACTGCAAAAGCGGGACTTCTTGGTCTGGTGCGATCCTTAGCAGTTGAATTGGCGCCAAGAGGTATCACGGTTAACTCAGTCGTCCCTGGAATTATCGAGTCGCCACAATCTCTTGATCCGGTAAATTCCCTTGGTCCAGAGGGACTTCGAATAATCGCGGGCTCTATTCCAGCGGGCAGAGTCGGAACACCAGATGACGTTGCAGGCTTAATTGATTTTCTCGCTTCGGCTAAGGCTTCGTATATAAGTGGTCAAGCAATTATTGTTGACGGCGCTTACACCGTTCGATTACCTGTCTAAGTTAACTAAGGAGAAAAAATGGGAGCATTAACCGGACGTTGCGCACTTGTAGTTGGCGGCGCAGGCGGAATTGGCGGCGGAATCGCCGAGGCATTTCTTGCAGAAGGCGCAAAGGTAGTGATTGCGGACTTCAATGAGGACGTTACTGCGAGTCGTGCAAAGGAAATAGGAAGCCTTGGAGTTGCAATTGATGTAACTAATGAAGAATCCGTTAAAGCTGGAGTTGCCAAAGCAACGCAGCTACTTGGTCGAATTGATATCTTGGTCAACTCTGCGGGCATTGCAACGCAAGCACCAGTTTTGGATATGAGTTTGGAATTGTGGAATGAAACAATTGCTGTCGATCTTTCTGGTGTTTTTTTGGTAACGCATCACGTTTTGCCACAAATGCTGGAGCGTAGTGATGGCCGCATTATCAATGTGGCATCCCAGCTTGGAATCAAGGGAGCATCTTCCTTGTCGCATTACGCTGCAGCAAAAGCAGGCGTTATTGCCTTTACTAAATCACTTGCCCTGGAAGTGTCTGCAAATGGTGTTCTTGTAAATGCGATTGCACCTGGACCTGTTTACACGCAGATGGTTGCGGGTATTGACGAGGAATGGAAGATTGCCAAGGCAAAGGAACTGCCACTTGGTCGATTTGGCGAAATTGAAGAAATTGCTCCAACTGCAGTGCTGCTAGCAAGTAGCCCAGGCGGCAATTTATATGTAGGACAAACCTTGGGACCAAACAGTGGCGACGTAATGCCCTAAATGTTTTTCTTGCGAAATTCCTTTAGAGTCATCTTGTGGCAACTTCAACTATTTCAATTTTGCAGGCAGGCCTAGCTTGCTGTGGCGTGGAAGCAAGTTCCGTTGATTTAGTAGACGGAGCCTG
>JBDNJO010000041.1:0-3337 GCA_041687715.1 Candidatus Nanopelagicales bacterium | reverse complement strand
TGGCACTGGCCGCACTTGCTGCCGGTGTGGCAAATATTTTTGGTGCTTCTCTAATACTTCAAGGCGTAATGTTTGCAGTTTTTGCGACGATCTCGTTAATTTTTCTTCGCCCAGTTGCTTTGCGCCATCTCGTAAAACAAGACGCAGAAACAGCAACTAACGTTGATGCACTAATTGGAGCAAGTGCGGTAATTATCGCCACAACCAACCGTAATGGTGGTCAGGTAAAACTAAGTGGTGAAGTTTGGAGTGCTCATACTGATAGTGAAGAAATTGCTATCGGAGAAGCAGTTACTGTCATTTCGATTGATGGGGCTTCAGTTAAAGTTAAAAAAGAAGAGGATAAATAGATTATGTTGTACTCATATTTAAGTGTTGGGCTACTGGTATTAGTTTTTGGTTTAGTACTCGTGCGGGCGGTCAAGATCGTGCCGCAAGCGAATGCTGGAATTGTTGAACGGCTTGGAAGATTTAATCGAGTTTTAGGTGCGGGATTAACGATTCTTATTCCGTTCGTTGATCGGTTAAGGCCACTCATTGATATGCGTGAGCGCGTCGTTTCGTTCCCGCCACAACCCGTGATTACTGAAGACAACTTAGTGGTGTCCATTGACACGGTTATATATTTCCAAGTAACTGATCCAAAATCAGCAACATACGAGATTGAAAACTATATCCAAGGCATTGAGCAATTGACTGTGACCACTCTTCGTAACGTAGTTGGTGGACTTGATTTAGAACAAGCCTTAACGTCTCGAGATTCAATTAATGCTGCCTTACGTGGTGTCCTAGATGATGCAACAGGCAAGTGGGGTGTTCGTGTTAATCGCGTTGAATTAAAAGCAATTGATCCACCACCGAGTGTCCAGGAGTCTATGGAAAAGCAGATGCGAGCTGAGCGAGATAAGCGCGCTGCTATTTTGACTGCCGAAGGCGAGAAGCAGAGTCAGATTCTTACTGCTGAAGGAGCAAGGCAGGCTGAGATTCTGCGCGCTGAAGGTGATGCGCAAGCTGCTGTGTTGCGAGCCAAGGGTGAGGCCGAAGCTATTGAAAAGGTTTTTAACGCGATTCACGATGCAAACGCAGATGACCGAGTTTTGGCATATCAGTACATCCAGCAGTTAAAAGAAATCGCCAACGGCCAAGCCAGCAAAATTTGGGTTATTCCAGCGGAATTCTCGGGCGCTGCTGCGAAAATTGCCGAAGCCTTCAAGGGTAAGAGTTAAATCTCAGTTTTAAGCTAAGGAAATGTATTAACTTCAGCAAGGTCTTGAAACTTTCTAGATCTTGGTACGGGTGCGCGCTAAGCCACGAGTGGTTCTGGAAACCTACTCAATTGAGGCCACATCCGACTTGCAATGCCGACACCTTTTTGAAGCCTTGCGAATCAGGCGCTGGCACGTTGGACAGTTTCGAGTGGTTGGTAATCGAGGCTCGACGTTTGGTGAGGAACTATAAATATAAACGTAGATTAGTGCGCCAATGACCAAAATGTATAAAATCACAAAAATTACACTCACGTCTTAAGTTTACGTACTAGTTAGAAAATTTGCAGACTATTACCAGAGATAAAAACTATGACAACTAGTTCACCCCATTGATGATGCAGAGTTAGTTGAATTCCGTTTAAAGATTGGAAACTGATAGTAAAGATGAGATCGAATGTATTTACTTTTTGAGTTTTCCACGCCAGGCGCTGAAAGATCGCACGGAATACGCATGCGGAGTCTTAAGCCATGGAAATGGATGGACTTCCGCCAGGTTTTGAAACTTTCTAAAACTTGGTACGGGTGCGTGTGTTACCGCTACTGAATTCTCTTTTGCAAATTGAATAGGATCACCGAGGTAAACATTCAGGTCTCGCCGTTGCGCTAGATCTTGCAGTGTCTCAAGGTAAAAATATATTCGCTTTGAGGAAAGCTGAAGTTTCTTAAGCGCTGTTTCATTGAATACAAAAACTACCGGGAGATCTGGGTGCGCAGCCATAGCTGGATCACTGTCGCCCATTGAATCGATAGTCAATAAGACAAAATTTGGATTCTGATTTTTGATTGGCAAAAGTGGGCCAGATGTAAGTTCCGGCGCAGGGTCAGTTAAAAGTAATGAATCAACCTCAGTGGCATCAAGTTCTTGTTCTTGCGGGAATTGCTCAATAGGACATGATTTCTGCAAGGGACATTTAGTACAAAGGCCGGGTGCTCGTTTTTCGACTTGCCAGCGCGCAAAGCCATATGGCTTTCCCGTTCCAGTTCCAACTGTCCATTGCCAACCGAGCAAATTTGCAGCGCGTGAGCCATCGATTAGTTCGCGGTACATCCGTTCTTGACCGTGTAACCAACCCATCTGGTTTCGAATGGTCCAATGCGAAGCTAGCCACATCCGAGTCTGATTTACTAACCAGCCATCTTGTTCTAACTCAGAGACAACAAAGTCCACACAGGCCAGGCCAGGATCCCAGCCATCACCAGTTACTTCGCGGACTTGGTCAAAGCGCAAATTTTCAAAAAGTTTAGGTCCAATTCGGGCGTAAAGATGTCTGGCATATTCCTGCCATAGAAGTTCATCTCGAAATTTTTCGCGATCTTGGTACGGCGCTTTAGTAACGTGATCCCAAAGAGTTGGAAGCGTCAACAAATTATGGCGAATGTAGGGCGAAAGGACCGTTGCACCACGTTTGTTCAGTGGCAGAACTTCTGATCGATTTTTTGCGTAGCCAGAAATATCTAGGTTTGCCAGTGCTAGATCTGCTGCAGTCTGACCACCTTTAATGAAACTTCGCCCACCACCAGAATGAAGCCCAGCGAAATGCGTTGATAGCAATCCTTCAACATCGCTTTGAATTACTACTTGTTGCACAGTATTAAATACTAAATCAATCCTGCAGCACTAGCACGGTGAACTAATTCAGCTCTACGGTGGCTATTAAGTTTTTTGGAAGCATTTTGGATATGAAATTTAACGGTACTTTCTGAGATGAACATTTCGTGAGCAATTTGTTTGTTACTCAAACCTCGAGCAATTGTTCGTATCACGTCCAACTCGCGCTTAGTCAGATGTTCAGAGCGATCACGAGTGGAACCTAATCCTTTTGCAACTAATGATCCAACGCCTCGGCCAAGCACAGTGTCACCATCTTGAATGGCTTTCACTCCCTTGGTCAATTCATCTGCCTTTAAATCATCCTTGCAGAGGTACCCGTTAGCGCCGCGGCGAAGAGCTTCGATAACAATAAGTTCACTTAAGGTGTTTGCTAAAACCAAAATTTTTGTTGCCGGATAGCGTTCGCAGATTTCTTCACAAATATTTAGGCCGCGAGTTGTGTCATCGCCTAAATCCA
>JBDNJO010000040.1:0-4445 GCA_041687715.1 Candidatus Nanopelagicales bacterium | reverse complement strand
CCAACCGGTCTTGCTATTGCATTGCCTGAGGGCTACGTCGGACTAGTGCATCCCAGATCTGGATTGGCATTCAAGCAGGGCATTGGAATTGTAAATACGCCAGGCACCATTGACTCTGGGTACCGTGGTGAGTTGAAAATTTGTTTAATCAACCTAGATAAAAAAGAAACCGTGCACTTGCCAGCTGGAAGTCGAATCGCACAGTTAGTTATTCAAGAAGTTGTTACCGCGCAATTTGTTCAAGTTGCCGGGCTAGAAGTCACGCCGCGAAATGAACAGGGATTTGGGTCAACCGGAGTTTCTTCGTGACACAAGGTCCATTGGATAGTGCAGATGCACCTGACACCAGCAAAATGCTCGATCTTGGCCCGTTGTTTGTGCCAAATGTTCCTGGTCTAGAGGTACACCTGGATTTAGATGCGAGAACTGGAACTGGAAAATCTGTTTCACTGCATTTAGATATGTCGATCGCCGAGCTTCAAGTATTCGCAGCAGCCACTAACGAAGATCTTTGGGGTGAAATGCGAAACGCAATTGCAGCTGGATTGCGCGAGCAAGATGTGGATTGCCAAGTAGTTGAGGGCCGATTTGGCACTGAAGTTCGCGCAGTTATGCCAACTGTTGACCTAGATGGAAATGCTCATGTGCAGCCCGTTCGCTTTGTGGGAATTCGAGGTACTCGTTGGTTTTTGCGTGTGGTTATCAGTGGTGATGGCGCAATAGTTGCCTCCGAAAAGATTTCGCAGATAGATGATGTCATTTCTCAAATAGTTGTGCATCGAGGCAATGAGCCACAACCCCCTGGTGAAAGACTTTGGTTGCGAAGCCCGTCTACAGATTTGGCGACTGCCACCAAAGCCAACGAGCAAGATGGCTCAAGATTTGGTCACGTACACATTTCGCTTTAATTGGTGGCGTTAAAGTTTTAGCGCACTGTGTGGTTAAAGTAAGTATGTGAATTGCAGTTGGAACAAACCATGAGCGACCTAAATCCAAAATCCCAAGACGAAAGTATCGTCCATGAGATTAAAGAGGATTCCGAATTGCTTGCAAAAGCACTCGGCGGCTGGTCTGGAGTAATTGACTCAGGCTTACCATTTCTAGTTTTCACCATCGCGTATCTTGCAACTGATAGAAATTTAGAAGTAACCCTTTATGCAGCACTTGGCACCGCCGCGTTTTTGGCACTATTGCGACTAGTGCGCCGGCAAACGTTGCAACAAGTTGTAGGTGGCCTTTTTGGAATCGTGATTGCCGCTTTTATCGCTCGTCGTACTGGAAATGCAGATAATTTTTTCCTCCCAGGGATACTTACAAATGCTGCTTACGGCGCTGCCTGTTTAGTTAGCATCTTCGCCAAACGTCCACTTCTTGGATACGTGCTTGAAGCCATGCGAGGCAATGACATGTCATGGGTTAAGGATGCAAAGAAACACAAGTTGTTCAGCACAATAACTTGGTTATGGACCTTGATCTTTGGAATTCGTGTTGCAATCATGTTGCCGTTGTACTTGTTGAGTCAGACAGCAGCGCTTGGCACACTCAAGATTCTTTTGGGGTACCCACTGTTTGCGCTTGGAATTTTTGTAACGTATCGATTGCTGACCAAGGACAAATTAACTGCGAGTGAAAACTCATGACGGATGGTCAAGAAACTCGAATTGGTGACATTGTTGGATTAAGCGTTGACAAAGTAGCTAATGGTGGCTTTTGCATCGCGCGCCACAATGGGCAAGTTGTGTTTCTTCGCCATGGCATTCCCGGTGAAGTAGTCCGCGCCGAAATCACTGACATCAGCAAAAAATTCTTGCGCGCAGATGTCGTGGAAGTAATTAAGTCCAGTGAGCATCGAACACCTGCACCATGTAGTTACGCGGGATCTTGTGGTGGTTGTGATTGGCAACATGTCAGCGTTTCACATCAGCGAGAGTTGAAAAGTGAAGTTGTACGAGAACAACTGAGTCACTTGGGCGGCATAACTCATGTAAATGGGAAGCCTCTTGCAGAATTTCAAGTTGTGGCACTCACGCCGCACGAAACCGGTTTGCGTTGGCGTACTCGTAATCGATATTCGCGTATTGGTGGAGTTTCAGTTGGCTTAAAGATGACACGCTCACACACTGTCATTGAAATTGATGACTGCTTAATTGCGGTTGAAGGCTCAGTTGAATTAGCGCAAGGCAAAGTGCATCTTGGAAATGGCGACATAAGTACAGCGCAAAGTTCCTCTGGTCAACACGTTGTTGTGGACCAACGCGGTGGGCCTTGGCTCGATGAAACAGTAGGAGATCGCAGTTGGCGAATCCATGCCGGGTCATTTTGGCAGGTTCACAAGGATGCCCCTGAAGTTTTCGTTGACACGGTTCGACGATTCGCGAATTTGAAAGCTGGCGACAAGGCCTTAGATCTATACGCCGGTGCTGGATTATTTGCGGCTAGCTTGGCTGCTGATGTTAAAGAAACTGGCGAGGTGGTTGCGGTCGAATCCGTCATTGATTCAATGCGCGATGCCCGTCGCTCCTGCAGCGATTTGCCACAACTTGATCTGATTACAGCAGATGTTACAAAGTGGATCACCCAAATCGATGAAGATTTCGAGGTGGTGATTTTGGATCCACCGCGCGCTGGCGCCGGTCTTGATGTGATCACCGAAATTGACCGAATAACTAAGCGGGCCATTGTTTATGTAGCATGCGAGCCAAGTGCACTTGGAAGAGATGCCAAGTATTTAGCCGATGCAGGTTGGTCAATGACGCAGCTTGTTGGACTAGACGCTTTTCCAATGACTGCACACGTGGAATGCATCGCACTATTTGAGAGATTTTCCTAGCCTGCTGCGATAAATCAGTATAAACAGGCGTATAATTTATCTTGACATCAAGATACTTTAGGAGCCTCGTGAGTAGCCTCAATTCCTTTAATGCCCAATCCGAACTAACAGTGGCTGACGCGACTTACACGATATTTCGCTTAGCTGCGTTGCCGGGCACTGAGCGGTTGCCGTTCACTCATAAAGTCTTACTGGAGAATTTGCTGCGCACCGAAGATGGCGCCAATGTAACTGCTGCGCAGATTAAAACTCTGGCAAATTGGGATTCGCAAGCAGAGCCAACTGATGAAATTCAATTCACTCCAGCCCGCGTAATCATGCAGGATTTTACTGGCGTTCCATGCATCGTAGATCTTGCAACTATGCGCGAAGCAGTTACTGAACTCGGCGGGGATCCGAATCGAATTAACCCATTAGCGCCCGCTGAACTTGTGATTGACCATTCAGTAATTGCAGATTTTTATGGCGACTCCGCAGCTGCCGATAAAAACGTAGAACTGGAATACGAAAGAAATAACGAACGTTACAAATTTCTGCGCTGGGGCCAGGATGCCTTTTCTGATTTCAAGGTAGTTCCACCTGGAACTGGAATTGTGCATCAAGTAAACATTGAAGCATTAGCACGCGTTGTCATGGTTCGCGACGGCTTAGCGTATCCAGATAGTTGCGTTGGTACAGATTCGCACACAACCATGGTTAACGGTCTTGGAGTTTTGGGCTGGGGAGTCGGCGGCATTGAAGCTGAAGCGGCAATGTTAGGCCAACCAGTATCTATGTTGATCCCGCGTGTTGTTGGTTTCAAGTTGTTTGGACAAATGCAACCAGGAACAACAGCTACTGACTTAGTCCTGACAATTACTGAGATGTTGCGCAAACATGGCGTAGTTGGAAAATTTGTTGAATTTTATGGCGAAGGTGTCACAGCTGTTTCTCTCGCCAACCGCGCGACAATCGGAAACATGAGCCCAGAGTACGGATCAACTGCGGCAATTTTCCCAATCGATGAAGAGACTCTCAATTACTTGCGACTTACTGGCCGACCAGAATCGCAAATTGCTTTAATTAAGGCCTATACCCAGGCACAAGGTTTATGGCACAACGTTGCACTTGAACCAATATATTCCGAATACATCGAACTTGACTTAGGAACGGTCAGGCCTTCAATTGCTGGTCCTAAGCGCCCACAAGATCGGGTACCGCTTGCGGAGGCAGCAACGTCGTTTGAAACTGCAGTCACAGCATTTACTAAAGATCGAAACAAAACTGGCGCGGTAACTATGGGTAAGGAAAAATTTGAAGTAGGAAATGGCGCTGTTGTTATTGCTGCAATTACTTCCTGCACAAATACTTCTAATCCGTCAGTAATGATGGCGGCTGGTTTACTTGCTAAGAAAGCAGTGGAAAAGGGTCTTGTTACCAAGCCTTGGGTAAAAACCACACTGGCGCCTGGTTCCCAAGTAGTTACTGATTATTACAACAAGTCAGGACTAACAAAATATTTAGATGCGTTGGGCTTCAACCTTGTGGGCTATGGCTGCACAACTTGCATCGGAAATTCTGGACCAATTGCACCAGAGATTAGTTCTGTTATTGCTGATAATGATTTAGCTGCAGT
>JBDNJO010000039.1:0-20214 GCA_041687715.1 Candidatus Nanopelagicales bacterium | reverse complement strand
GATCGCCTAGAGATCAAGAAGCATTGCCCACGTTGCAACAAGCACACCACCCATAAAGAAACACGTTAATTAACATTCGTTAACTGTTAAGGGGAATCCCATGGGAATGAACCACGACATGATCGGTCATGTCTATCCACGTTCAAAGCCTTACTTAGTGACGTCAGAAAACATCTCTGCATTTGTTGAGGCTTTGGGGGATTCAAATCCTGCATATGCAGATGGCATAGTTGCACCACCAACTTTTTCAATTGTGGTAACCATGAATGCAATGGATACCGCGTTCCATGATCCGGCTTTGCAATTGGACTATTCACGTCTTGTGCATAGCGATCAAAAGTTTGAATATGTCCGTCCGATTCGCGTAGGTGATGAACTTACAGTTAGTGCATTAGTTGAAGAGATCAAGCCGTTGGGAACGAATGAAATAGCGACCTTTAAGACGGATGTTTTTTCAGGTGACGAACTTGTAGTCACGGGCTGGTCAAAAATAGTTGTGCGAGGACCAGAAGCATGACACTAAAGATCTCAGATGTTTTCATCGGCCAAGAACTTCCGACATTAGATTTAACATTTACTCGCGCGGATTTAGTTGCTTACGCGAATGCTTCCGGTGACCAAAACCCAATTCATCAGGATGAAGCATTTGCTAAGTCAGTTGGGCTGCCAGACGTGATTGCTCACGGCATGTTGACCATGGGTCGAGCAATTCGGGTGGTCACAGATTGGGTTGGGGATCCAACAGCCGTCATTTCCTACTCAGTCCGAATGACCCGTCCGGTAGTTGTGCCTAACACTGCCAAAGGTTCAATTGTTAGCTTTACTGGAAAAGTTGCACAGATTAATGACGATGGCACCGTTCAAGTTGATCTCGGCGCAGTTTTTGGTGACACAAAAGTATTAGGTCTAGCAAGAGCAACTGTTCGACTAGCACAATAGGAACATGATGCGCAGCCTTGCGGAACTGACAACATTGCGCGTTGGTGGCACGCCTTCATCACTGACATCCGTAGTAACTGAAAATGAACTCATTGCAGCGCTAGCAATTGCTGGCCCTGATGTGCTCATTCTTGGTGGCGGTAGCAACCTTCTAGTCAGTGATGATTTTGCTGGCGAAGTTATAAAAATTGAAACCCAAGGTTTTGTAAACGATGAATCTGCGTGCGCAGGTGCCTGGGTCACTGTTGAAGCAGGACACAACTGGAATGATTTTGTATCCGCCGCAGTTACTAATGGCTGGACTGGAATCGAAGGACTAGCAGGAATTCCTGGCACAGTTGGCGCAACTCCAATACAAAATGTTGGGGCGTATGGACAAAGTGTCAGCGAAACGATTGCCCAAGTTCGCGCCTGGAATCGTAAGACTAAAAAAATAGAAATTTTGTTTGCCGCAGACTGCGAATTTGGTTACCGAACCTCGATCTTCAAAGCTAATCCAGATACTTGGGTAATTCTTAATGTCACGTTTCAGTTGCCGCTTGGCACCATGTCCGCGGCGATTACTTACGACGAGTTAGCAAAAAAACTTAAAGTAAATCTTGGGGATCGAGTGCTAACAACAGATTTGCAGCGCGCAGTATTGGAACTGCGCGCCGGAAAAGGAATGGTGCTCGATGCCAGCGATCATGACACTTGGAGCGTAGGTTCGTTCTTCATGAATCCCCGAGTTGCCCAAGCTCCAGCCGGCGCCCCAAATTGGATAGAAGTAAATGGCGCAGTGAAAGTTAGTGCCGCTTGGTTAATTGAACAGGCTGGATTTAGTAAAGGCTTTACTTTAAATGGTCGCGCTGCACTTTCTGGAAAGCACACTTTGGCGCTCTCAAACCAAGGCCAAGCAACAAGTGCGGACATTTTGGAATTAGCTCAACATATTCGTGATGGTGTTTATAAAAAGTTTGAAATTGAACTTAATCCAGAAGCGCGGTTTGTCGGCTTAGCGCTTTAACCCTGAAATAAATAAGTCGTAGAGTCATTTACTAATTATCCTGGAACAGGCATAAGCAGTCAGGAATCTATCCGATGACATAAGGGTTGCAAATGTTGAAATCCCTTGGCAGTTGGTCGCTGGAATGCGTAATCGATTAGCGCATGAGTACTTTCAGATATCTCGAGAACAAGTTGATTCAGTAATTAACGATCATCTTGAGCCCTTTGCAGAGCAATGCAAAATTTTGCTTTTGGAGATTAATTCGATTTAAAAGGTACGCAAGTAAAAATTTTAAACAAATCGGCTAAAGAATTTGCGGTTGTTCGCAACCAATCGATACAACCCAGCGGCCACCCAAGACATTGGTGGGATAAAAGTCAGCCAACCGATTAACGACCAGAAACCTTTGTGCATCCGCAACACTTTTCCGACTGCTTTGGCGCCACTGTATTTAATGGTTTGGGTTCCCACAAACTCAATCAACCAAACAGAATGCGTCAATTGCGCCGGTGTTAAACCGTAGGTTTCTTTCAGTTCATTGCTTGGCACATTTGTCCAGCCACTTGAAACTAACTTCTGTAACTTTCCAGCAGTGCGCTGACAGAAGCCACATTCCCCATCAGTGATTAGTAATGCAGTCATAACAACATCGCCTTCAATTACCCCATGAATGGGTATTGGTAATTCTGAGCTGGCACCATAGTTTCCTTGATGCTGCGATCACTAGTCCAGCGCATCAAGTTAATGGCTGCGCCAGCTTTGTCGTTTGTTCCGGAAGCGCGACCACCACCAAATGGTTGCTGACCAACGACTGCGCCGGTTGGCTTGTCATTGATATAGAAGTTGCCGGCAGCAAAACGAAGTGCTTCCGACATTTCAGTAATCGCATCACGATCTTGGGCGATGATCGCTCCGGTCAGTGCGTACTTAGCCACGCTTTCCATCTGAGTTAAAGCGCCGCGCCAGTTGTTATCTTCGTAAACATAAATCGCAAGTACTGGGCCGAAGTACTCATCAGTGAAGAATTCCGCAGTTGGATCGCTGCCAACAAGAACTGTCGGACGAATGAACCAACCTTCACTGCCGTCATACTTGCCACCCGCAGCAACTTCGATTGTCTTGTTGGCATGTGCGCGATCAATTGCGCCAGTGACTCGCTTGAATGCCTTTTCATCAATGACTGCTGTCATGAAGTTACTGAAATCGGAGGCATGACCCTGCTTAATGCCTTCAACTTCTGCCAGGAAGTCATCTTTGATCGCATTCCAAATACTGCGCGGCACATAAGCGCGCGATGCAGCCGAACATTTTTGACCTTGGAACTCAAAAGATCCGCGAATCATGGCGGTAATTAAAGTACGGTGCTCAGCTGATGGGTGCGCAAAAATAAAGTCCTTTCCGCCTGTTTCGCCAACTAAGCGCGGGTAGGTTTTGTAGTTTTCAATGTTGTTGCCAACGGCTTTCCAAAGGTGCTGAAATACCGGAGTCGAGCCGGTGAAGTGAATACCAGCAAGGTCGCGATCCGCGAGCGCGACATCAGAAACCGCAATGCCATCGCCAGTGACCATGTTGATCACACCTGGTGGCAAACCAGCAGCCATTAACAAGTCCATGGTTAGAGAGGCAGCAACTTGTTGAGTTGGCGAAGGTTTCCAAACAACAGTGTTTCCCATCAACGCGGGCGCAGTTGGTAAGTTTCCTGCGATTGCTGTGAAGTTAAACGGCGTGATCGCGTAAACGAAACCTTCTAATGAACGATGATCAGTTCGATTCCAAACTCCAGGGGAGGAAACAGGTTGCTCTTGCAAAATTTGACGGGCAAAATGCACGTTGAAGCGCCAGAAATCGATTAGTTCACAAGTTGAATCAATTTCTGCTTGGTAAGCAGTCTTTGACTGACCCCATACAGTTGCTGCCAAAATTTTATTGCGCCATGGCCCAGACAATAAATCTGCAGCGCGCAAGATAACTGCAGCGCGCTCATCGAATGGCAAGTCGCGCCACATCGGCGCAGCAGCTTTTGCAGCAGCAATCGCATTCGTTGCATCCGCGTGTGTTGAGTTACCGGTCACGCCAAGAACACGAGAGTGTTCGTGTGGACTGCGCACCTCAATTTTCTCGCCCGTTGCCATCACTCGTTTTCCGCCAATTACATTTGGCAGCTCGTGCTGGGTTGCAACTAGGTCCTTAAGACCCTGTTCTAGCCCGGCGCGCTCTGGTGTGCCCGGGGCAAATGTGCCAATTGGCTCGTTGTAAGGAACGGGAACTTGTGTGACTGCATCCATGAGTACATCCTGACACTTACTTATCAATAGGCAACAATGGACCTATGCGAGTTTGGGTTCCCGTTTCTATTGAGCAATTTTTGGTTTTTGATAAATCTGGCACCCTTGAAGTGCCCAATGGATATGCAGTAACGCAAGCCTTTGCCAAAGAGCAATCCGATCAAGATGAGGAAGTTCTAGAGGACCAAATCTTGGAAATTGCGAGTCTAGGTAAACCCATAGTTTTGGTAGTGCAAGCATCAGCAACAGAGCTGGCCGGCAGCGGTGGGGAAGTCACTTTGACCCAAGTTCTTAGCCAGGGCCTAATTCAGGCTATTTTTGCTAGTAGCCCCCAAGAACCTGATGAAATGCTCTGGTTTGGGCCAACTGAGCGCCCCGAAGTTAAGGATTTCCTGGGCCTTGATATTGGCTCATAACTTGCCCCAAATTGACCTAAAGTCAATAACTGCTTAGATTTGGAGTTAGCACTCTAAAGCCTCGGGTGCTAATTCAAATCGAGAAATAATCAGGAGACACGACGTGTCGGTCAACATTAAGCCACTTGAGGATCGCATCCTCGTTCAGTCACTAGAAGCCGAGCAGACCACCGCTTCCGGTTTGGTAATCCCAGATACTGCCAAAGAAAAGCCACAAGAAGGCAAAGTAGTTGCAGTAGGGCCAGGTCGTTTCGATGAAGACGGCGAAAAGCGGATTCCGCTTGACGTTAAAGTCGGCGACGTAGTCATCTACTCCAAGTACGGCGGCACTGAAGTTAAGTACAACGGCGTTGAGTACTTGCTACTTGGTGCCCGCGACATTCTCGCAATCGTCGAGAAGTAAGAAATTTGCGATAGCGCCTCGGTCCAAGCATCGGGGCGCTAATCAAAACCCTTAAGTTTTGGTTGCCATTGGGCGACCTTCTGAAATACCGATTGCTAGCCAGTGATCACATAAAAATTGGAGAAATACAAAATGGCAAAGACCGTTCAATTCGACGAAGAAGCTCGTCGCGCGTTAGAACGTGGCGTTAACGCTCTGGCTGATGCAGTGAAAGTAACACTTGGACCAAAGGGTCGCAACGTTGTCATTAGCAAGGCATGGGGTGCGCCAACAATCACAAACGATGGTGTGACCATCGCGCGCGAAATCGAACTTGAAGATTCTTACGAGAATCTTGGCGCGCAGCTTGCCAAAGAAGTTGCTACCAAAACAAATGATGTTGCCGGCGACGGAACAACTACTGCAACCGTGCTAGCCCAAGCACTTGTGCGCGAAGGACTAAAAGTAGTTGCAGCAGGCGGTGCGCCAGTTGAACTTAAGCGCGGTATCGATGCTGCAGTGAAAGCTGTTAACGAAGAATTGCTGAAGCAAGCCCGTCCAGTTGATGGCAAAGAAGGCATTTCGCAAGTTGCTGCCATCAGCTCCCGCGACAAAGTAATTGGCGACATGATCGCCGAAGCTTTCGACAAAGTTGGTAAAGACGGCGTTATCTCAGTTGAAGAATCCAGCACAACTGCAATGGAACTTGAATTCACTGAAGGTATGCAATTCGATAAGGGCTACATCTCGCCTTACTTCGTAACAGATGCAGACCGCATGGAAGCAGTTCTGGATAACCCAGCCATTCTTTTATTGCAGGGCAAAATTTCTAGTGTTTCTGACTTGCTTCCAATCTTGGAAAAAGTTTCAGCAGCCAGCAAGCCACTTGTAATCATTGCCGAAGACGTGGATGGCGAAGCGCTTTCTACTCTTGTGGTGAACCGAATCCGTGGCACTTTCTCCAGTGTTGCAATCAAGGCGCCTGCGTTTGGCGATCGTCGCAAAGCAATCTTGGAAGACATTGCAATTCTTACTGGCGCACAGGTTGTATCTGCTGATGTCGGCTTAAAGATTGATCAAGTTGGACTAGAAGTACTAGGCGCGGCGCGACGCGTTGTCGCCACAAAGGACAACACAACCATCGTTGATGGCGGCGGCGACGCTTCTGCAGTTAACGATCGAGTAGCTCAGATCAAGCGTGAGATTGAAAACTCAGACTCTGACTGGGATAAAGAAAAGCTTTCGGAGCGCTTAGCAAAACTTTCTGGTGGCGTTTGCGTAATCAAGGTTGGCGCACATACCGAAGTTGAACTAAAGGAAAAGAAGCACCGTATCGAAGATGCAGTTTCGGCAACCCGCGCTGCAATCGAAGAAGGCATTGTTTCTGGCGGCGGATCTGCATTGATTCACGCCTCCGCAGTTCTAATCGGTGACCTAGGTCTAACTGGCGATCAAGCTATTGGCGTTCAAATTGTTCGCCGTGGTGTTGTTGAGCCACTTCGTTGGATTGCCGAAAATGCAGGACTTGAAGGCTACGTAGTAGTTGATCGAGTTCGTGAACTTGGCCAAGGTCAGGGCATGAATGCAGCAACCGGCGAGTACGGCGATCTAGTTGCGCAAGGCGTTATTGATCCAGTGAAGGTAACTCGTTCCGCACTTGAAAATGCTGCCTCAATTGCAGGAATGCTTTTGACCACTGAAGCACTTGTTGTGGAAAAGAAGGAAAAGGCTCCTGCTGATGCATCGGGTCACGGTCACGCCGGTCACACGCACTAAGCGTTTGAATTCCTAAATTTAAAAAAACTAAAGGCCCTGGAGAAAATGAACTGAACCCCATTTATTGGAGTTCTAACTGAGAGTCAAGGGTCAGCCTATTAAGGGACTGGGTTCGGTATTCAACCGGACTCAGTCCCTTTAGCTTTAGCCTGATTCGATCGTTGTTAAACCAGGTCATGTATTGGTCTAATTCTGTTTTGAACTGATCGATACTTTTGAAGCTGCGTTGACGCAAGAACTCTTCCTTGAAGTGTCCAAAGAAATTCTCGGCAACAGCGTTATCCAAACAATTTCCTTTTCTTGACATTGATTGTTTGATTCCTTCTTTTGCTAAAGCTTCTTGATAAGCAATATGTCTGTATTGCCAACCTTGATCTGAGTGCAAGATCGGTTTTTGTTGACCCTCTATTTTCTTAAATGCTTTATCTAACATTCCAGTTACTAACTTCAGCGATGGCGATGGCAGTAGTTCATATGAAATCACTTCGCCATTAAATAGATCAATGGCTGGTGAAAGATATTGTTTTTGACCCAGAACCCTGAACTCTGTTACGTCAGTAACCCATTTCTGGTTTGGCGCTTTAGCCTTGAAGTTTCTATCCAACACATTTGGCGCAGTTACTCCAACTCGCCCTCTGTAAGAGACGTATTTCTTTTTGCGAACCAAGCAGGTTCGATTTTCTTCATGCATCAAACGCAAGATGGTTTTGCCCGATAAGTGCAAGCCATGCTTGTTTGCTAAAACACTCCTGACTCGGCGGTATCCATAGGCTTTATAAGAGGCATCGAAAATCTGGCAAAGCACTGGTCGCACGCTTTCATAGCGGTCAACTGGCTTGGACTTATTGCGCTGGTAGTAATAAGTGCTTTGCGCAATGCCGATAATTTCGCATAGTTTGCTAACCGGATATAAGTGCTCTAATGACCTTACGGCTTGCGCTGTTTGAGCAGCGCATCCTTTTCCTGCATTAGAGCTTGGAATTTTTTTAGGACGGCATTTTCCATTTCTAGGAAATACAAACGTTCTTCCAAAGACTGTTTACCCGGATCTGATTCTTGGGGGCGACGGCCCTTGGGCTTAGCCGCTAGGCCGTCAGCACCGTTTGTTCGATAAAGCGCAACCCATTTATTAAATAGACTGCGATTACTAATTTCAAATTCGATCAAGACATCTGTAATTGAAGTGCCAGAGAGGAATTTCTCTACGGCCGCCAACTTCAAGGCTTGGGAATATTGTTTCTTTTTACTCACAATATCCAAGACTAGAAGTAAACCTTGGCGATGTTTGTCTTGCCAAATACGAACTGTCCCCGCTGGAACACCTAGGTGAGTTGACACTGCTCCACAACCAAAACCCGCATCGAAAAGCCTTCTAGCTTCGATGCGGGTTTCAATCTGGTGCTTAACCCTTTTATCCATGAATTGAATCCTTCTGTTAGGACTCTTAATTACAAGTCCAACTTTTGGGGTTCAGTTCAAAAATCCAGAGCCTTTAGTTTTTTAAAAGTCGTATTAAGAGATGCGGTTCTTAGCGGCGCGCTGTGCGTAGAGTGCTTCGCGATCTTCTTCGCCAAGGCCGCCCCAAACGCCGTATGGCTCTCGAGTTTCTAACGCATGTGCCCGACATTGCGCCATTACTGGACATGCAGCGCAAATCGCCTTGGCAGTAGAAACTCGTCGCTCGCGCGCGGAACCACGTTCGCCGTCTGGATGGTAAAAAATATCAGAATCTAAACCGCGACAGGCAGATTCTAGTTGCCAATCCCAGAAATCTGCGTTTGGTCCAGGCAATCTCGAAAGATCAGCCATGACTTACCTCCTGATGAAACTTCTGTTTCTTAGTTTCGACTCTAGAACCGTTTCATAAGTTGGTCAAGCAAAATCACTGAACTGGTTTTGGCGAGTTCGCCCAAACTTCTTGAAAAACCCAATTAATTCGGGAAACTTCAATGTCTCAAGGTGCGCAATCCGCCAAACCACATAAGAATGAGGTACATGTCACAAACCGCGCCACCTATTGAAGTCGGACTTACGGTTGCCGCCGTAGCCCGGCGCATTGGTATCGCGCCCGCCACGCTGCGTACTTGGGACCGCCGTTATGGACTTGGGCCAACGGTTCACCAAGCGGGATCCCACCGCAGGTACTCAAGCGTTGACGTAGCTCGCATTGATTTGATGCGAAAGCTCATGCTTAACGGAGTTCTTCCGAGTGAGGCTGCCCGAAGCGCGTTAAGTCAAGAAGTTTCTCCCACTAGTTTGGTTCAAGGTGGCACCGAGTCAGAATCAAAAGTGGATGCAAATCAGGCAACTCCGAGCAATGTAATTCAGCTGGATGGCCCAAAGGCAATCATTCGTTCACTTAATAGAGCAACTTCTAATTTGGACGCAAGTGGCTGCGACCAAGTTATTGCCAATTCCATCAAAACCCATGGTGTGGTCTGGACTTGGGAACAAGTTTTGTTGCCAGTGCTAATTGCGCTTGGTCAAAAGTGGGCTGAGACTGGCGAAGGCGTAGATCAAGAGCACCTATTAGCTGAGTCGATAATTGGCCAATTTAGATACATGGCAACGCAAGTGACTGAACCACAAAATGCTCGACCAGTCTTACTTGCTTGCGCCCCACATGAACTTCACACCATTCCAATTTTTGCGCTTGCAGCGGCTTTGGCTGAACAAAATATTTCAAGTCGAATTATGGGAGCTCGAATGCCTGCTCAGGCACTAGCAACTGCAGTCAAGAAATTGGGTCCAAGCGCGATTGTGGTTTGGTCGCAAACTCTTGGAACAGCTGATACTTCGATTTGGAATTTAGTTGAGCCAATGCGCCCAGGGCACCTGCGAATCTGCGCTGGCCCAGGCTGGCAAGAGGCACTTCCAGATGACGTAACTAAACCGATCGATTTCACCAGCACTTTAGTTGCCCTCGTGGCCGCATCAGGGCGTTAGTTTGAAATTGTGGCCCTTTTTGGTCATGACCTATTTCGCGGTAACCTTGAGAAATTCAGTTATAGGAAGCTCGTCTCGGTGCTAGTAAATGGCTCGGAAAACCTTCTTATAAGAAAGGTGATCCAATGACAATGACGCAGGGCATACCTGAAAAATTTGCCATGCTGGGCCTTACTTATGACGACGTACTGCTGCTTCCCGATGCCAGCGATGTAATTCCAAGTGAAGTTGATACCAGCGCCAAGTTAACCCGAAAAATTACGCTTCGCATACCTCTTCTTTCTTCGGCTATGGATACCGTGACTGAATCCCGAATGGCAATCTCCATGGCACGCCAAGGTGGACTTGGAATTTTGCATCGAAATCTTTCGATTGACGATCAAGTAGCCCAAGTAGATCTTGTTAAGCGTAGTGAAGCTGGAATGATCACAAATCCAGTAACTTGCAGCGCCACAGATTCATTGGCTGAAGTGGATCGACTCTGCGCTAATTATCGAATCAGTGGATTACCAGTTGTTGATGCCGATGGAAAACTAATCGGAATTGTCACTAACCGAGACATGTGTTTTGAAGATGACAAAAATCGTAAAGTCGGCGATGTCATGACCAAGATGCCACTTATAACTGGAACGCCTGGCATGGCTGGCGAAGCTGCTTTAGAACTTTTGCGAATTAATAAAATTGAAAAACTTCCACTTGTCGATAAGTCAGGCAAATTGACTGGCCTTATCACTGTTAAAGATTATGTAAAGAGTGATCGCTACCCGCTAGCCACAAAAGATGAAGCGGGACGCCTCATGGTTGGCGCTGCCGTAGGTGTTGGTGAGGATTCATTTGCGCGCGCGATGGCTCTTGTCGAAGTTGGACTGGACGTTGTTATTGTCGACACCGCACATGGCCATCAAAAAGCTGTGCTTGAAATGGTTTCCCGTCTCAAGAAGTCAGCGAAGATTGAAGTCATTGGTGGAAACGTTGCAACTCGAAGTGGCGCTCAGGCACTTATCGATGCTGGCGCAGATGCCGTAAAAGTCGGCGTTGGACCAGGTTCGATCTGCACTACGCGCGTTGTGGCAGGTGTTGGCGTGCCGCAGATCACTGCAATTTATGAAGCATCTCTTGCTGCTGGGCCAGTAGGAATTCCCGTTATAGGTGATGGTGGCTTGCAGTACTCCGGAGATATTGCAAAAGCAATTGTTGCTGGCGCTGACACGGTCATGCTTGGTTCGTTGCTCGCAGGTTGTGAAGAAGCACCGGGTCAATTAGTTTTCGTTAACGGCAAGCAGTTCAAGCAGTACCGAGGTATGGGTTCCCTTGGGGCAATGCAATCTCGCGGGACTGGCAAATCTTATTCCAAGGATCGTTATTTCCAAGATGATGTTTTATCAGAAGACAAATTAGTTCCAGAAGGCATTGAGGGCCAAGTTCCTTACCGCGGTAACTTGGCAGCAGTCGCGCATCAGTTAATCGGTGGACTTCGAGCTTCGATGGGTTACGCCGGCGCAGCAACTATCTCTGACTTAAAACAAAATGGTCGCTTAATTCGAATCACTACCGCAGGACTTAAGGAAAGCCATCCACACGACGTGCAACTAACCGTAGAAGCACCGAACTACCAAGTTCGATAGGGGACGAAGATGTCAGATGTAGAAATTGGGCGCAGTAAGCGCGCTCGCGTTGCCTATTCTTTTGATGATGTTTCCTTGGTACCAAGTCGGCGAACTCGCGATGATGAACTAGTTTCGCTTAACTGGAAAATCGATGCATATTCATTTGAGCATCCAATTATTGCTGCGCCAATGGACTCGGTTGTTTCACCAACCTCTGCTGAAATCTTTGCAGCTAATGGCGGATTGGCAATTCTAAATCTCGAGGGCGTCTGGACTCGTTACGAAGATCCAACTGGGGTGCTAAACGATATCGCAGCGCTTAATCCAAAGGAAGCAACTGCGAAGCTGCAAAAGATTTATTCCCAGCCAATAAAACCAGAATTGATTGCAGCTCGAATTCAAGAGATGCGCAAAACTGGAATTACTGTCGCAGGTGCGCTCAGCCCGCAACGCACTGCGCAATTTGCAAAACAGGTAGTTGACGCTGGGGTAGATATTTTCGTTATTCGCGGTACGACCGTAAGCGCAGAACATGTCGGCAATGGTGGCGAGGTCCTAAACCTCAAAGAATTTATCTATCAACTTGATGTTCCAGTAATCGTTGGCGGCTGCGCTACTTACGCGGCCGCGCTGCATTTGATGCGTACCGGAGCTGCCGGAGTACTAGTTGGTTTTGGCGGCGGCGCTGCACACACGACTCTTGATGTACTTGGTATTCGGGTTCCGATGGCTAGCGCACTTGCAGATGTTGCAGCAGCTCGTCGGGACTACTTGGATGAATCTGGCGGTCGCTATGTCAGCGTTATCGCTGATGGTTCAATGGGACGAAGTGGCGATGTTTCAAAGGCAATCGCACTCGGAGCGGACGCCGTAGTTGTTGGATCAACATTTGCGCGGGCAACTGATGCGCCTGGTCGCGGCAAGCATTGGGGACTTGAAGCTACACATTCAGTGCTACCTCGCGGTGAACTAGTTGATCTGGGAACAACGGGAACTTTGACAGAAATTATTTCTGGCCCTTCACACACGGCTGATGGCACTATGAATATGGTTGGCGCACTTCGCCGAGCAATGGCTACTTGTGGCTACTCAGATCTAAAGGAATTCCAACGTTGTGAAGTAGTTGTTACACCTAACTAATTGCATTTAGGTAACCTTGCTTTGTGAGTACTCTGACTACTGCTAATGAAACTCCAGAGTTTCTTTATGCCACAAGTGGAGAAATTTTCCGGGCAGAAAGTCCATTTCCTGGCGTCGAGATTGCGCCTACTCCGATTTCCACCAAGGCCGATGTTGTCAGTGCAACCGCGGTTGCACGCGCAGCTCAGTTAGCTTGGTCGCAAACTTCCCTGAAGCACAGAGTTGTGATACTTAACCGCTATCACGATTTAGTTTTGGAACATCAAGACGAACTTGCCAGCATCATTCAACGTGAAACTGGCAAGGCGCGGGCACATGCGGTCGAAGAAGTTTTGCAAGTTGCAATGATTAGCGCCTACTACGCAAAGAACGCAAAGAAATTGTTAACTCCAAGCAATAGGGCTGGTGTCTTACCCGTTTTAACTCAAGTGAAAGTTATGCCCGCCCCAAAAGGCGTCGTAGGAATTATTTCTCCGTGGAATTATCCGTTTACTCTTTCTATGTGTGACATTCTGCCCGCAATTCTGGTCGGTAATACTGTCGTGCTTCGCCCCGATGAGCAGACCATGTGGTCAGCAATTCGTGGCCTGGAATTGCTATTCGAAGCTGGGATTACTAGCGGCGTTGTCACAATGGTTAGCGGTCCAGGTTCAACAATTGGCTCAGGCTTAATTGATCAAGTCGATTACGTTTGCTTTACGGGCTCAACTGCGACTGGACGAATTGTTGGCGCGCAAGCGGGCGCTCGATTAATTGGGGCATCCCTTGAACTTGGTGGGAAAAACCCAATGATCGTTTGTGCAGATGCAAATCTAAATAAATTCCTCGACATTGCAACTCGTGCCTGCTTCACATCCGCTGGACAACTCTGTATCTCGATTGAGCGAATGTACATTCACGAATCCATCTATGAAAAATTCCTCGCAGCATTTGTTGTAAGAGTCAGAGAATTAATACTTGGCGCGGGAGTTGGGTGGGGCTATGACGTTGGGTCACTTGTAGGTCCAGCGCAACTTAGTCGGGTCACCGAAGCTGTATCCAAAGCAGTTAGCCAGGGGGCAAAAATTGAAGCAGGTGGCGGACATCGACCTGAAATTGGACCGTATGTTTATGAGCCCACCGTGTTATCTGGTGTGACAAAAGTAATGGAAATTAGTACAGATGAAGTTTTTGGACCATGTGTTTATGTGCAACCGTTCAAGACAATTGAGCAGGCAATAGCTCTTGCCAATGATTCAATTTTTGGCCTTTCGGCTTCGGTAATTACGGCAGACACAAAATTGGGCAAAGAGATTGCAGTACAACTAAGAACTGGCAGTGTAAATGTTAATGAGGGCTTTGCCTCGGCATACGGTTCCGTTGATGCGCCGATGGGTGGAATGGGGGCATCCGGACTTGGTCGTCGTCATGGAATTGAAGGATTGCTCAGATTTACCCAACCGCAAACTATTGCCACTGCTCACGTTGCAACTTTGAGTCCAAAGCTTGGCCTAAGCGAAGAGCAATGGTCTGGAATACTTGTTAAGTTTCTGCGGATTATGAAAGCACTGCGTTTACGTTAGATCCTGCGCAATGCTTTGCCCACTGGTCGATGTGAAAGTAATTCAATCCTCCATACTTTTCGATCCAGATAGGCCAATAGGCTAGGTATGTGTCTGAAGCCCGCCCAGTACTCGTAGTAGATTTCGGCGCGCAATACGCTCAATTAATCGCTCGCCGCGTGCGCGAAGCAAACATATATTCCCAAGTTGTGCCAAGCACTATGCCGATTGAGCAAATGTTGGCCATGAATCCACTCGCAGTGATTTTGTCTGGCGGACCGTCCAGTGTTTATGCCGAAAACGCTCCTCAAGTAGATGCCACATTATTTGATTCTGATCTTCCAGTATTTGGAATCTGTTATGGCTTTCAAGCCATGGCTGCAGCTCTCGGTGGCACAGTTGCTAAAACTGGCCTCTCAGAATTTGGTGCGACTGAACTTAAAGTAACTGGTGAAAGTTGCTTATTCTCGGGACTTCCAACTCTGCAAAATGTTTGGATGAGTCACGGTGACAGTGTGCAAGTTGCGCCAGCTGGGTTTTCCGTAACTGCTTCGAGCGCAGGTGCGCAAGTTGCTGCATTTGAGGATTTATCTCGAGGTCTTGCCGGAGTGCAATTCCATCCTGAGGTTATGCATACTGAGCACGGTCAAAAAGTTCTTGAGCATTTTTTATATGACATCGCAAAATTGCAACCAACTTGGACGTCAGCCAACATCGTGCAGGATCAGGTTGCCCGCATTAAAGAACAAATTGGTGATGCTCAAGTTATCTGTGGCCTATCTGGGGGAGTTGACTCTGCAGTTGCAGCAGCGCTAGTTCACAAAGCAGTAGGCGATAACTTAACGTGCGTCTTTGTTGATCACGGATTACTTCGCACTGGAGAGCGCGAACAAGTGGAGCGCGATTATGTGGCAGCCACAGGTATCAAGCTTGTAGTTGTGGACGCAGCCGATCGGTTTCTAACTGAATTAGCTGACGTAACAGATCCAGAAACTAAGCGCAAGATAATTGGTCGGCTCTTCATTCGAGTTTTCGAGGATGCCCAAAAAGATCTAGTAGCACAGTCGGGTAATTCTGGAAAGCCAATTAAGTTCTTGGTACAAGGAACGCTTTATCCAGACGTAGTTGAAAGTGGTGGTGGCACTGGCGCTGCCACAATAAAGAGCCATCACAATGTTGGTGGCTTACCTGAAGACTTAGATTTTGAATTATGCGAGCCGCTCCGAGAGCTATTTAAAGATGAAGTGCGAGCCGTTGGCCGTGAACTTGGTTTGCCCGCTGCCATGGTCATGCGCCACCCCTTTCCAGGTCCAGGACTTGGCATCCGAATTGTTGGCGCAGTTAGTAAAGAACGTTTAGATATTTTGCGCGCTGCCGATGCAATCGTGCGCGAAGAAACAACACTTGCGGACCTAGATTCCGCAATTTGGCAGTTTCCCGTTGTACTTCTTGCAGATGTGCGAAGCGTTGGTGTCCAAGGTGATGGCCGAACTTATGGCCATCCGATTGTGCTGCGCCCAGTATCAAGTGAAGATGCCATGACAGCAGACTGGACCCGCTTGCCATACGAGGTGATTGCAAAAATTTCAAATCGGATAACTAATGAAGTACGTGATGTGAATCGAGTAGTTTTAGATGTAACAAGTAAGCCACCTGGCACGATTGAATGGGAATAGATATGGAACTGTTTTATAGCGCATGAGTCGTTTTGCACTTCGTTGGTATCGGTGCCATTTTTTACGGATTCTTTAAAGAACTTGTTCGCAAGACTTATGGCGTTAACGTTGCCATGCTGCATGGTGCAAGCACCCAGCTTTTAACTGGAATTATCATGGTTGGGCTTCACGAATCAAGCGCAGTCGCATCTGATGAAGTTCTGGACATGACCAAGATAACTTTGAAGTTAGTCATTTCTATTGCGGTAATTGCTGCCTACTCAATAGGCAAGCGCCATACTGGAACAAAAATTTACTGGGCACTAGTCGGCGGACTCACAACTGCAAACATAATTACCGCTGTAATTTTGTAACTTAATCTGGCAATTTAATTTGCCGAAAAGTCTCGGCTAATTTACCTTCGGCAAAATCTGCAACTTCTGCTTGCATAGTTCCCCAACCATGCAACATGTCCTCTAGCTCTTCCATGTGTGAAGTCTGACTTGCGTGCGCATGTAATGCCTGAAGCTTTATTGGAAAAGTTTCTGTCATGTCGATCCAGTGATTTGGTTCAGGATGACCTTGCAACCAAAGCCAAGTGACGATCCACGCTTCCAAACCTTCATCAAGGCGTAACTCTGGATAGGCATATGGATTGCGAACCGCTGGATAAAGCGCGCGAGTTGTTGCTTCCCCAGCAGCCATGTGATCTGGATGGCTGGCAGGCAACCGCTCCCAATTTCGCTCTGGGGATTGGGTGATAACCAGTTGCGGTTGAACTTTACGCATAACTCGGACTATGTCGCGCTGTAATTCATGACTTGCCTCTAGGTAGCCATCCTTGTACCCAAGAAAATGAATGTCAGTCACGCCACAAAGTTTGGCTGCTGCTGTCTGTTCGGCACGTCTAATTCCCGGAATCTGCGACCGATCTGTGCTGTCATCAAACCCACCAGCATCGCCGTCAGTACAAATGCAATACGTTACTTTGATCCCCGCTTGAGTCATCATTGCGATAGTTCCACTTGCGCCAAAATCAATATCGTCGGGATGCGCAGTAACAACGAGTACTCGGGTCACGCCTTCAGGTATTCCAAAATTTGTTTCATCAGTGTTCGTAGAAGTCATTAAAATAGTCTATTTCTTTTCGTCCGTTTTGGTTTATGCCGTAAGCGCAGACTTCAGAGCACTTACGTAGACTGTGCGTGTGCCCTCTGACTTACTTGATGATTTAAACGAGCCACAGCGACAAGCAGTAACCCATGCGGGATCGCCGCTACTTGTTGTCGCCGGTGCTGGCTCGGGGAAGACTCGAGTTTTAACTCGCCGAATTGCCTACCTTTTGGCAGAGCGAAGCGTTGCACCGAGTGAAGTTTTAGCAATCACTTTCACCAATAAAGCAGCCAATGAAATGAAAGAGCGCGTGGCTCACATAGTTGGTCCCATGGCGCGAACCATGTGGGTGTCCACTTTTCATTCTGCTTGCGTTCGAATACTGCGAAACGAAGCTAAGCGACTAAATCTAAAGTCCTCATTCACTATTTATGACACTGCAGATTCAGTTCGCATGCTTACTTTGGTCTCTAAGGATCTTGGGATTGATCCAAAGTCCTATAGCCCAAAATATCTCCTTGGACAGATCAGTAATTTGAAGAACGAATTAATTGACTACGAAGATGCAATGAGTAAGGCAGTAACAGCGCAAGAACAAACGGTTGCACAGGCCTACGGGGAATATCAACGTCGATTGATGCTCGCAAGCGCTGTTGATTTTGATGATCTCATCGGACATTCCGTTGCCTTGCTACAAGCATTTCCAGATGTTGCTGCTCAATATCGTCGTAAATTTCGCCAGGTATTAGTTGACGAATATCAAGACACTAACCATGCTCAATATGTTTTGATTCGGGAATTAGTTGGCACCGATCAAGACGGCATGCCGCCTGCAGAGTTGTGTGTTGTTGGTGACGCAGATCAAAGTATCTATGCATTTCGAGGCGCAAATATTCGAAACATTGTTGAATTCGAGCGGGACTATCCAACTGCTCAGACTGTAGTACTTGAACAAAATTATCGATCCACTCAAAATATTCTGACCAGTGCTAACTCAGTAATTGAAAAGAATTCTGGTCGTCCCGTAAAACGGTTATGGACTGCCGAAGGCAGCGGCGAAAAGATTGTGATTTATACAGCCAGTGACGAGCATCATGAAGCTGATTTCATTGTCAATAACATCAGCGATTTAATTGATAATCACGGATTTGAATATAAAGATGTGGCAGTTTTTTATCGCACAAATAATCAATCTCGCAGCGTAGAAGAAGTATTTATTCGCCGAGGATTACCGTACAAGGTTGTTGGTGGCACTAAATTCTATGAACGCAAAGAAATTAAAGATGCCCTTGCGTACTTACGAGCCGTTTCAAATCCGGAAGATGACGTTTCAGTACGGCGCATTCTAAATACGCCACGGCGGGGCATTGGTGATAAAGCCGAAGAGGCAGTTGCTGGATTCGCCCACCGGGAAAAAATTACATTTAGTTCAGCCCTAAACAGGTTGCCCGAAATTCATACTTTGCCAACGCGTTCGGCAACTGCCTTAAATGAATTCAATCGATTACTTGGAAATTTAAGAACTTTGGATGAATCTGGCGCCGGCCCTAGTGCTATTTTGGCGGCTGCAATGGAAGCATCAGGTTACTTAAATGAACTAACTGCGAGCAAGGATCCGCAAGATGAAGTGCGGGTGGAAAACATCGCTGAACTCGAAAATGTAACCCGGGAATATGAAGAACAATTTCTTCAAAATAACGAAACGGATGAAGTTGCAACTTTGTCTAACTTTTTAGAACGAGTCTCACTCGTCGCGGATTCAGATCAAATTCCAACAGATGGACAGCATGGTGGCGTAGTAACGCTAATGACGTTGCACACCGCTAAAGGACTTGAGTTCCCAGTTGTGTTTTTAACTGGAATGGAAGAAGGAATCTTCCCGCATCAGAGAGCTTTAGGTTCAACTGTAGAACTTGAAGAAGAACGACGCCTTGCTTATGTTGGCATGACTCGAGCCATGAAGCGTCTTTATTTGTCGCGCGCAGTCGCGCGCTCTACTTGGGGACAGCCAAATTACAATCCAGAATCAAGATTCTTAGCTGAAATTCCTGCGGAACTTGTCGACCGTCAGGGCGAAGAACCAGGTCCACTTGGGCTTTCTGGTTCTGGGTACTCGAAGCCACAAAGACGCGACGAACCTGTCATGGTTTTATTGGTTGGCGATCGAGTGCTGCATGACAAATTTGGAATGGGAACTGTAATTTCGGTAATTGGCGAAAATGAAAAAGCGGAAGCGACCATAGATTTTAAAAGTGCTGGCGAAAAACGATTGTTACTTCGTTACGCCCCAGTTGAAAAACTTTAAATTAATTTCTAAATAGCCAATTCGTTGGATTCTCGAAGAGCCCATCTTTCATAACTTCGAAGTGAAGGTGCGGTCCAGTGGTATTTCCGGTGGACCCAGACTTTCCAATGTCTTGACCTGCAATTACTGCCCCTGAAGTGCGATCAATCTTTGACAGGTGGTTGTAAGTAGTTATGTAACCATTGCCATGATCAATTTCGATTCGGTAGCCATAGGCCCCGCCCCAACCCGCACTTATGATCGTGCCATTGGCAGCAGCTAAAACTGTGGCACCGCTTTTTACGCGGAAATCCAAACCAGTGTGCCAGCCAGTTGCCCAAATATTTCCGCGCTGGCCATAGCGTGCACTCAATTGGTAGTTGCCTTCAATCGGCACAACTATGACTCCTATTTGGCGAATTCGCTCCGCTTCCAAAAGTGCGGCCTGCACTTCGGCTTCGGCTTGAATTTTGGCATTCTCAATAGCTTGTTGTTCGGATATCAAAAGTTGCGCTTGCTGGATTTTTTGATCTTGCGCTTGGGAGATCAATGAATCAAGTTGATCTGTCGTTGCCGCTAATGCTTGCAAGGATTTACGTTCAGTGCTGGAAACAGTTGGAGTTGTGTCAATCACGGCGGTAACATCGTTCACCGGATTGCTTGCAGTTGAGGCTTGGGCCAAAATTTCGGATTCAGCTAAAGTTTGTCGATCATCTGATCGACTTGCTGCTTGGGCTCGGATAACACCGCTGGCTGTTTCGATTTGGGTTACAACTGGCTGGGAAGCCATTACTGGAGCAATTGGATTTTCAAAAACGCTCACGTCGCCGACTTGAACTATTCCACTAACTGTGGAACCTGAGGTTAAAACGACCGAACTGATGCCAGCGATCCCGAACATACTTCCGATTTGTTTTCCGGAAACTACCTTCTTTTTAGGAGCAGCATGACGCGCGGCGCGGTGACGACCGCGTGGTGCTGTGCTCATGCATAAACCCTATCGATAGCAAAAATGCCGATTCTATAAGTCTTTTCTACCCGATTATGGGGACCAAGGGAAATGAAATCGCCAATTACAAGGTTTACCTCGTGCCAATTTCCTCAGAACCCATTGGACAAAATTGGAAAATCCCCAATTTCCT